>DATAWG010000026.1 GCA_036267355.1 Pirellulales bacterium
TTCTCGGCCAGCAACTCCTCATACGTCGGCCGCCGCTGGGCCGCGTCCCGCTCGTCGTTCGAACCACCTCTCGTCGCTTCCATACCTGTTCTACGACGAGAATCCTGCTAGCAGGTTAAGCTAGCATCCAAGAATTTCCCCCGAGGCGGTAAACAATTACGACCGATTTACTATTTCGATCCGCCGCGCTGCGCGACGCTTTTGAGGAAGCCGCGCAGCTTGGTGGCGGCGGGCGTGTAGTTGCCATCCTTCTTGATGGCGTCGTTCATCGGGATCATGAATTTTTCCTTGTCGCCGAATTCGACGCCATTGGAAATGTTCTGCAACCCCTTAGTCTGCAAGGTCACCAATCGTTGCTTTTCCTGCAGTTTTGCGATCTCCGACTTATCGGAGTTCGACATTTCCGGCGGAACGAATTTGTCCGCATCCTTTCCGGACTTCACCCAGTTCTCCTTGGCTTTCTTCTTGACTTCGCGATGGGCATCTTCAATCGCGTTTACCTCGAGAGCGCCGGCGGTCGTTAGCGAAGGAATCACGACGCGCAGCATCAAGAAGCCGCCCGATTGCGTCGTGGCAAATTCCTCATTGCCGCCCGAGACACGTTTCGCCTCTTCGTAGAACGTGTTGCAGATTTTGGCGATTTCCGGCGGCACCGACTCGGGATCCTCCGTCATGCCGTCGACCACGTCGCCGAGCATCTTCTTCTGCGCAATCAAGTTCTTTTCAATATCCTTGTCGGTAAGCTTTGGATTTTTGTTCTTGTCGAGCTCCAAAGTGCCCTTTCCTTTGGCCAGCTCGCTGTAACGGGCATGGGCACTGTTGCAGTATGCCTTGCCGCCGGGAGAATTCTGGGCGTAGTTCGTCGCCAGCTTGGTGGCGGTCGAGTTGCTGCGGAAAAATGTTCCCAATTGGGCTTTGCTCGACTCGGCAAGGATGGCCGTCTTGCACAACGGGTCCATGAATTCCGGGTCACTGGCCCGCGTCACCGCGAGTTCCCGACACCATTTGTCGTTTTCGGTTTGCGGCTGAGCCGTCAGGAACATGCACAGCGCTTCGCATTGCTCGGGACCGGCCGACTCGAACAGGTCCTTTCGCATCTGCTCGTTTTCGGAGAGCGTTTTTGCGAAGTCTTTCATCGCTTGATCGCCCTGGTTGGAATCCGATTTGTTGAGGGCAGGCAGCGAATTGAGCAAATCCAAGGCCGGCTTCATTTTCAGCTTGAGCACATCGCGCAGCTTGCCGTTGATCTTGCGCATTTCGCCGATGTGCTTGTCGATGGCGGCGACCTTGCGCTTGCGCTGATCGATCATCTTGTCGTCTTTGATGCCGCGCAAGTCGGCATAATGCGCGCGCTCGATGGCCAGCAGATCGATCGCGTCATTCACTTTCTTGATCTCACCGCCGGTGTCTTTCGTCGGATCGACCATTACCTTCTCGATTGACAGCATCGTCTTCGTGACCAAGTCGGTCACGTTCTTTTTGTAGCTGGTGTCCTTGCTGTCGAAGAAAGTGCCTTTGCGTGTAATGTCGTCTTCGGCGTTGCGCTCGTCGGTGATTAAATTGAGCAGATTCACGCGGATCGACTTGATCGTTTGCTTGGCTTCGTTCGTGTTCCAACCCGCATCGGGGCTTTGCTTGAAATTGTCGATGCCCAGCTTGGCGCGATCGTAGCTGTCCTTGCTGCTCAAATTCGGCGGCTGCGGAGCGTTTTGGATCGGAGGGCCGCGCCGCGGACGAGTCGGTTGCATCTCTTCCGGCTTTTGCGACGGAGAAAGATTCAGATACTTCTCCAGTACTCCTAGCTTCTTTTCGGCCTCGACAAGATCGCCGGTTTTCAAGGCGTCGCTCACCTGCTGCACGACGGGAACGCAGCGCTCGACGGTGTCCTTACTGGCCTCGTCGGATTTGTGCGTATTGCACCATTTCACGATCGTCGACAGGCGGTGATGGAGTTCATCGGCCTTGCCGCCCGAGGTTTTGGACGGTTCCGTGCTTCCGGAAGATGTGTCGCCCGACGAATCCCCCGTCTTCGGCAGGTTTAGATACTTCTCGATCAGCACCATTTTTTTCTCGGCCTCGACCAAATCGCCTTGCTTCAATGCATCGCTGGCGTGCCGCGCCACGGGAATGGTGCGCTCGACGGTGTCTTTCGTGCCCAGACCGTCCTTGTTCGCCTTACACCATTCGAGAATTGCTTCCAAACGATTCTTCAAACCATTCGCCTGCTCGCTCGTGTCGGTCGTCGTGCCAACTTTTTGCGGCGTCGTCTGCGTGCTACCGGGCTTGTCGCTTTCGGCATCCTTGTTGGTCGCGAAATCGCAGTGTGAGAAACCGGCCTCTTTCGCGAATTTCTTGGCCAGCGTTTGCCCGTTGGCGTCGACGTCTTTCACGGTTTGCACGGTGAGCGTGCCGTTCGAGGCGAAGCATCGGCCGACAACCGTCGCCGTGCCGCCGCAATCCTTTTTGGCTTCATCGATCTTCTTCTGCGGCACCTTCGAAGTCTTATTGACGACCATCGTGCCGACGGCGCCATTCTTGACGACGAGCGCAAAATAGACCTCCTTCGTCTTGGCGTCTTTAAGCGCGCTGATGGATTCCTGATCGATGCCTGGCATGCAGAAGCTCCTTCGTGAACGCAAACGGTTGGCGTAGTGCCGTGTTGGATCGGTTCCAATTGTCAAAGTGACGATACCGGCCTCGTGGCGGGCCGTCAAGTTTTCCGAAAAATGAAAGCAGGCTTACAGCTCCCGCCGAAGAATAACTTCTCCACGGCGCCGCGGAGCCGCAACCAAAAGTAGCAGGCACACTCCGTGTGCCGTCGGCGCTGCTCTGCGTGCAATGCGCCGCGGCGCGCCGACGGCACATTCCGTGTGGCTACTACGATAAGAACACGTTCGTCGCTCCTTACAAAGACTTCGTGTGTTAGGGTCGCAGAGCCCTTACTCTCCTTGCGGGAGAGCGCGGGGTGAGGGGCTTGAAAAACGGAAGTTATTTTCGGCGAAGGTTTACACGCCGTGCACGACGACCATTTTCAGTTCGGTCATTTCTTGGATGGCGTATTTCGGGCCCTCCTTGCCCATCCCGCTGTCTTTCAAACCGCCATAGGGCATGAAATCGGCGCGCCATTGCGGGCCCCAATTGATATGGATATTGCCGCTATCCGCTTCTCGCGCGAAACGAAGCGCGCGGCCGATGTTCTCCGTGAAAATCGCGGCGCTCAGCCCGTAGCGCGTGTCGTTGGCCAACGAGATGGCTTGCTCGATGTCGTCGACGGCGGTTACCGCCACGGCCGGCCCAAAAAGTTCGTCGCAACTGATTCGCATTTTCGGCGACACGTCGGCCACAAGCGTGGGCTCGTGCATCGTGCCTTGCCGGCCGCCGCCGGTGACAATCCGTGCCCCCGACGACACCGCTTCGCCGACCCATTGCTGCACCCGTTCGGCATCGCCCTGGCGAATCATGGGGCCCATTTTCGTTTGCGAATCGAGCGGATTGCCGGTCCGCAGCGCCGCCACTTTGGGCTTCAGCACGTCGAGCAAGTCGCTATAGACCTTCGGCACGGCGAGCACGCGCTGGGCCGAGATGCAAACCTGCCCGGCGTTCGAATAGCCCGACGCCACGATTCCCTCGGCCGCCTTGTTCAGATCGGCATCGTCCATGACGATCACCGGGCAATTCGAGCCAAGCTCCATCGTGATGCGCTTCAGGCCGGCCTTGTGCATGATGTGCTCGCCGACCGCTTGGCTCCCCGTGAAGCTGATCTTGCGAATGCGCGGGTCGCCGGCCAAGGCGTCGCCGATCGAGCTCCCGGAACCGGTGATGCAGGCGATCGCCGGCGGAGGCACACCGGCTTCGAGCAGAATCTCCACCAGCGCCAGCGACGACAGCGGCGTGTCGCTGGCCGGCTTGAGAATGACCGAGTTGCCGGCGGCCAAGGCCGGCCCGACTTTGTGGCAGGGCAAATTCAGCGGAAAGTTGAAGGGCGTAATGCAAGCCACCACCCCGCACGGAACTCGCAGCGTGAAACCGAATTTCTTGGTCCCGTGGCTTGCCGCATCGAGTGGAAGCACCTCGCCATAGATCCGTTTGGCCTCCTCGGCAGAAAGCTCGATCGTTTCCGCGGCTCGGGCCGCCTCGACCAGCGATTCGCCAAGGATTTTTCCTTCTTCCTGGCTAATGATGCGGGCAAGCTGTTCGCGGCGGTCGAACATGAGCCGGGCAGCCTTGGCGAGAATGCGATAGCGCTCGTAGGCCGGCATCGCCCGCATGATCTTTGCCCCTTCGACCGCTCCCGCGACCGCCTTCTCGACGTCGGCCACATCGGCTTTTGGAACCGTATCGACGACGGTGTTGTCGAAGGGGCTACGGACGTCGATTTTCTGCGGTTTGTCGACCCATTGGCCGGCGATGAACATTTTCATGTTTGCGTGCGGGGCTAGGGCTGCGATGGAAGGGCCGTGCGGTTGACGGCCGGCGTATCCCGACAACGTGTTCGAACAAGCGAAAATCGCCTGTCGATGCCCCAATCATAACCGATCATTCGTGAAAAAGTCTTGGGGGGGCGACCGCGAGCCAACGATCGAATTGCCGGGGTGAACGCAGCCGGATCAATTGGACCCATGAAAATCCGGCAAAATCGTGCCCAGCGAAAAAAAGCCCGGCGCGACATACATCGCACCGGGCGTTGTTGAAATTCATCGCGTTGGCACGAATCAAACCATGGGCCTAGGGCCGCACCGTTAGCACGCTTTGTCTTTTCCCGGACGCGCCGCGCCCGTCGTGACATGCAAATCGTGCTTCAACTCGTGCACCAAGCGGCTCGAATCAAGCGGCTTGCAGAACCAGCGATTGACACCTTGCGGACCCGTGCTCACGCCCATCTCCGTCGACCGCGAGCCACTCACAGCCACAACGTGCAATCCGTTCAACTGCGGATTGCTGCGGATTGCGGAGATGGTCGTGGGCCCATCGCAACGCGGCATTCGCATGTCGAGCAGCACGACATCGGGCCGTTTATGCGTCGCCAGGTAGTCGAGAGCATGGCATCCATCCGAAGCGGTTTCGACGCGGAACCCGTTCGACCGCAGAACGCCCGCCAAAAGCGCGCTTTCGTTCTCGTTGTCTTCCACCACGAGCGCCACCGGCTTGCGTCGGAGACTGGCCGGCTGTTCTGTCTGGATCGGGGCGTTCAGCGGATCTTGCACGATCTGCCGCGGCAGCGATTCAGCCCGGACAACAGGAGTGTTCGAATCCGCATTGTTCTTCGATGCCTCGCCGTTCGAAGCCGGTCCGCTGGCAATCGCGGCTTCCAAGGCATTCAATTGGGACATGGCGAGTTTCAGTTTGGCATTGGCGTCGTTGAGATCGCCGGCCGCTATTTCAGTTTGAGCAATTTGAATGGCCAGGCCGGCAGTGTTCAGGTGATTCCGCAACTGGTGAACCCATTTGCGCGACAACGCAACGGCCTCGGCCGGTTGGGCGGCAACCGCCGGAGCCGAATTCGCCGGGCGAGCGGTTGCCGGAGCCGGAGCGGGAGCGGGGACGGGAATCTTTCCCGCAGAAGGCCTTGGCCGCGTCTTGCCATTCAATGGACCGGCGCCGGCAGCGTCTTTTTCTGCCACTTCATTCCGGAGCACCAACACCTCGCGCGGGGCATTCACGCCCACGCGCACCGTATTGCCCGAGACATTCAGAACTTCTACCTCGATTCCCAATTGCGGAAAGACAATCTTTTCTTGCGGTCGACGGGATAGAACCAACATAAACAGGGTCTCCTTTCCAGACATGGGCCGTTCTGCTCTGCCGCGGGATGGCGAGAGACGGACGGCCCGACTCCTTTTCGAGATAAATCCCAGGTGCACGCTAATCAGACACTGTCGCGAGAAAAATCGCAGGCGGGGTCAGGCGCAGCGGGCCGGCGCCTTGGGAAAGTGCTTGATTCTTCGGCTCGATGCGGATTGGCTCCCGCATCGGGCCACACCATTCCCCACACACTTTCCGAATTACATCCGCTGTTTCTACTGAAACCGCAAAATTCGATCAATGGCAGTTTTTTCAAAATTTCATTTTGCGGTTATTTCACAACCATCGCGGCATGCATTTGAAACCCCTGGGCCAATAAGAATAAAGGGGGCCCAATAAAGGGGACAGGCCCAATACTGTTCGGCACGCTATTTGACCAGTTGATTTAGCACTCGGGCCAAGATGTTTTTGGGGCAACGCGAGCGGGATTCCTGCGGGATTGGCAGGCGAGAAGCGTCAGATTGGCAGACGATGCCGAGGGTGCAAAAGG
>DATAWG010000027.1 GCA_036267355.1 Pirellulales bacterium
TGTCGCTCAGATGCCGGCGAACGACCTCGGCCTTCTGCTCGGGGTTGAAATGTCTACGACTTCGACTCATGGAATGTTCCTCCGGTTAGGTTTATGCTAACCCAACCGGCCGGACATTCCAGTTCCGTGTGAAGCAAGACACGACCACCCCATGATCCTTACGGCGGTAGCAGCTAGAATTGAGCCGGAACTGAAAGAAAGTCTTTCCCAAAGAAGGAATGATGAAGTCACCCGTTGGCAAGTACCGTCCGTTTCCCCCCATTCACCTGCCCGACAGGCAGTGGCCCAATCGTACCCTCGCGAGGGCTCCTTACTGGTGCAGCGTCGATCTTCGGGATGGCAATCAAGCCTTGGCTCAGCCGATGAACGTTTCCCAAAAGTTGGAGATGTTCGATGCTTTGGTTCGTTGTGGGTTCAAACAGATTGAGGTCGGTTTCCCGGCGGCTTCCAACACGGAATTCGAGTTCGTCCGTCGGCTCATCGAGGATGAGCGCATTCCCGAGGATGTCACCATTCAGGTTCTCGTGCAGGCACGGGAAGAGCTGATCGAACCGACGGTGCGGGCGCTGTCGGGAGCCAAACGGGTGATCATCCATCTGTACAACTCCACCTCACCTGCGCAGCGGCGTATCGTCTTCGGCCTTGAGAAACCTGACATCGTGAAGATTGCGACAAGAGGCACGCAGTGGATTAAGGATCGGCTGGCCCTCGTGGCGGAAACGGAAGTGGCATTCGAGTATTCGCCCGAGAGTTTCTCGGCAACCGAAGTCGAGTTCTCGCTGGAAATCTGCGAGGCGGTGATGGATGTTTGGGGGCCAAACCCAGAATCTCGCATCATCCTCAACCTGCCAGAGACGGTCGAGGTGGCGATGCCTAACGTCTACGCCGATCAGATTGAATGGTTCTGTCGCAACTTGAAGCGGCGGGACTGCGCAATCATCAGCGTTCATACTCACAACGATCGCGGTACGGGCGTGGCCGCAACGGAGCTCGGATTGCTCGCCGGCGCCGAGCGGGTTGAAGGCACGTTGTTCGGCAACGGGGAGCGTACGGGCAATCTCGACATCATCACTGTGGCGTTAAACCTCCACATGCACGGCATTGATTGCGGGCTTGATTTAGCGGACCTCAGCGTCGTTGAGGAAATCTACGAACGCTGCACGGGCATGAGCGTTGATCCTCGTCATCCGTACGCGGGTGAACTCGTATTCACTGCTTTTAGCGGCTCACACCAGGACGCCGTCAAGAAGGCGCTCGCCGAATGGAAGCATCGCGAAGGCAAGGAACCTTGGGATGTCCCGTATCTCGCCATCGATCCCCACGACATTGGCCGCACTTACAGTGAGGTCATTCGGGTCAACAGTCAGTCGGGTAAGGGCGGAGTGGCCTATCTTTTGGAGAGCGCGTTCGGAATTGACCTGCCGAAAGAAATGCAACGAGAGTTCGGACCGATCGCCAATGAGGCGGTGGATCGTCTGGGTCGTGAAGTCAGTGCGGAAGAGTTGAAGTCTTTGTTCTGGCGGGAGTATATCGAACGCCAAGAGCCTTACGCACTCAAGTACTTCCAATCCGGCGATACGAATGGCGTTGCTCACTGTCAGGCGCTCATTGCCCACAACAACCAGCAACAGGAGGTCGTCGGCACAGGCAACGGACCGATTGCAGCGTTTGTTCGTGCATTGCAAAACGCTGGAATTCAAACTTTTGAGGTCTGTGACTACCGTGAGCAAGCGCTGGGCCGTGGTGTGGAAGCGAGTGCCATTGCCTACATCTGCATCCGGATTCAAGACGGGAAAACAAGGTGGGGCGCTGCAGTCGACACAAGCATCGAACTGGCGTCTATAAGAGCAGTGCTCGGTGCTCTCAATCGGCTGTAAAATGCGGGCATCACAACCGAAGCCCGATAGCCGATCAGATTCGCGGCCATCGGTTCTTTCCGACAACTCGAACCCGCCCCCGGTAGGTTAACAGGGCCGCCTCGCAATGGTGCGCCAGCGGTCCGGCGTCTGACGCTCTCCTGTGGACCACCCGCATGACCAACTGCGCTGATACTGCGCCTATCGCCTGACGAACGTCTCGGCGAAATCGCGGCAATCCTGGCGGCGGCCGTCGTCCGTTTGCACGAACGGGCCGCCCTCCCTCCCGCAACAAACTAAACCAATTTGCCGCCCCAGGGCCTTGAGGTTCCCGCCGAAACCGTGCTCAGTGTCCACACGGGTTAACGGTTCCGAGACCTCAAACCAAGGAAAGATTTATGGGCCTGAACGTCGGAAAATAACTGGCAGCGCTGCGGCGCGTGCCGGTCCGCCAACCATCCACGAAACGAGTCTCAGTTTTGGGCTGCGGGAGAGTCCATCAATTCCCATGGCACAGCAATTCGTTCTTGCTTGAAATGCCGTTTTCGGCTGGGCGGTCGCCTCCCACCAAGGCCTGCAATCTCAAGATGATGCGGTTTCGGGGAATATTTCGCCGGTCGCAAAACCGGGATAGCCCGCGAGTTGACGCCCGACGGCGAAAGATGGGCCGCCCGACGATGCGCAGATTGGTTTACGGGCGGCGACTACGCGTCAGAATCCTCCGATCTTGCTGCCCCAGTCGCGACGCCGATCGAGAGCAAATGAGCGGTCGACGTAAACGGGCTAAGAACACAAGGCGCCGATAGATTGGCCATATCGTTTGCAGCCCCCACCGTTCAACGAGGGTCATTCATCGTGCTGCTCCAGCCATACTATCACGATTGGCAGCAGGGGCCGCTCTGGCCGACTTCGCTCGTTGGCGGTACTTGCCCTACCGCCGCATGTCATGGGTCGTGCCCATGCGCTGGATCGTGTTGGTGACGGTCGTAGTGCTCGCGGAGCAGGTCTTCGCCGAAATCGTTGGCCGAGTCGCGCCACACCGTATGGATGTGGTTGGCGTTGTTTTGCGTGTTGTCGAATTCGACAAGAAAGGTTGGTCCATGAAGGCGGTAGTAATGCGGCTGCCCTGGCTCCAGGCCTCCCGCCCAAGCGAAATGAATGTTCTTGAATCCGGCCGCCGAGATCTTGGCGAGATCGTGGTCGGCCAATTCGGGCCGCAAGCGGTAGGCGTAGTTTTCCACCAGCGTCATGAGCAATTTTTGCTGGGCAGCCGTCATATTGCCGGCCGCCAAACCAACCGGCGGGCCGGGATTGGCCTTGCGCGAATTGCCGGTGATGATTTCTTTCGGGGCCTTCACATCGTAGATGGTGGTTTTCTGCTGCTCCGGCGTCAGCGATTTGATCAACTCGCGGCCCAGGTCTTCTTCGACGGCCAGGACGCGTAGCCCTTTTCTCGGGCCTTGCAGAACCGTTGCCGGGTTGCTGCCGAAGAACACCGGCCCAGCCACCGCGCGGCCATTGACGACCGTGAAATTGAGCGACACATGATGCCCCTCGAATCGCCAGCCCCAGGTCGTGTGTTCTCCGGGCGTTCCGAAGATCGAGAAGGCGTAGTTATTGGGATCGCGAAGCGGCCCGGTCCCTTTCTCCAATTCCTTGAGCACTTGGTCAAGGCTCATGATGGTTTGGATCTGCTGATAGCCGCGATTCGACAAACCGCTGGCGAGAAAGGCGTGAGCCAATGCTTGCTGGGCCGGGTCCATGTCGTTCCAAGTGATCCCCTTCCGCACACGCGGGATGAAATGCCAGTTGAACCGCTCCTTGTCGTCGAAGGGAAAGGCACATTTCGCCTGCAGTTCGGGCGTCAGCGATTTCCAGAAATTCAGCGCCGCCTCGGCCATTTCTTTTGATGCGCGCTCGACGGCGGCGTCTACATGGGGCAGCGTTGAGGAGCCAGACTGAATCACATTCTGCTGCTTCGGGGCCGACGGCGCCGTCGTTGGGGTTTGGCCAAAAGCCGAACCAGCGACAACGAACCCACCGGCTACGACCAGCCAAACACCAAAGCCGGCCTTGATCCCGACGACTTTTTGAAAACTTGGCATCTCGCTGCGCTCCATAAATGTGGCCGACTGGCCGACTTGATTTCACAACTGGCAATTTAGCGTAGTTGGCCTTCGCCAGAGCACGGCCACGTAGACTACGATACTGTGCGGTCAGCGATAATACATCGGGTCGTGGCCAAAAATTAAAGGCCGTAGGCCAAGTTCGGCGAAGCCGCGCGGCGCGCTGGCTTCGCTGCCACGGAGAAATTGGCCTACATAAAACACGAACCGCGAAGGGCCCGAGCGGCTCCTCGCGGTTCGTGAGCGAGATCAAATGTAGCGCCTGCGCCTCGAAGAGGCGCTGGCCATGTTTGGTCGATTAATACATATCGTAATCGCCGCCGTGGCCGCCGGCTCCGCCCTTCTTGGGCGAGTCTTTCGGCTTCTCGGCGATCAAGGCGTCGCTGGTCAGCAGTAGTGTGGCCACGCTGGCCGCATTCTGAAGCGCGGTGCGTGTGACCTTGGTCGGGTCGATGACGCCGGCCTTCACCAAGTCTTCGAACACGCCGGTGGCGGCGTTGTAGCCGAAGTTGCCTTTACCCTCGGCCACCTTTTCGCAGATGATGCTGCCGTCTTGGCCGGCGTTGGCCGAGATCTGGACGAGCGGAGCCCGGCAGGCACGGATGACGATGTTGTAGCCGATCTGCTCGTCGTGCGAGAGGCCGTCGGCCTTGACCGCGCTGCATGCCCGAACCAGGGCAACGCCGCCGCCGGGTAGAATTCCTTCTTCGACGGCCGCACGCGTGGCGTGCAATGCGTCTTCGACGCGGGCCTTCTTCTCCTTCATCTCGCTTTCCGTGGCAGCCCCGACGTTTACCTTGGCCACGCCGCCGGCCAATTTCGCCAGCCGCTCTTCGAGCTTTTCCTTGTCGTAGTCGCTGGTGGAGTTGTCGATTTCGCGACGAATCTGGTCGATGCGGGCCTTGATGTCGCTCGACTTGCCGGCCCCTTCGATGATCGTCGTGTTGTCTTTGTCGACGATGACTTTCTTCGCACGACCCAAGTCGGCAATCGTCAGATTCTCAAGCTTCACGCCGAGGCTTTCGAAAACGGGTTGAGCGCCGGTCAAGATGCCGATGTCTTCCAGCATTGCCTTGCGGCGGTCGCCATAGCCCGGAGCCTTCACGGCACAAACGTTGAACGTGCCGCGGAGCTTGTTGATCACGAGCGTCGCCAGGGCTTCGCCTTCGACATCTTCGGCAACGATCAGCAGCGGCTTGCCCGCGTTGACGACCGCTTCCAGCACCGGCACCAACTCCTTGACGTTCGAAATTTTCTTTTCGAAGACCAGCACATAGCAATCGTCCAAGACGCATTGCATCTGCGTTGGGTTGCTGACGAAATACGGCGAGAGATATCCGCGATCGAACTGCATGCCTTCGACCCATTCGACCTCGGTCTTGAGGCTCTTGCCTTCATCGACGGTGATAACGCCGTCTTTGCCGACTTTTTCCATGGCTTCGGCGAGGAGATTGCCGATTTCTTCGTCGTTGTTCGCAGCGACGGATCCGACCTGGGCCATTTCCTTCTTGCTCTTGATGCTGATCGACATCTTCTTGAGCCGCTCGATGATATCGGCGACGGCGCGTTCGATGCCCTGTTTCATTTGAATGGGATTTACGCCCGATACGACAGCCTTGAGCCCTTCGTTGAATACCGACTCGGCGAGCACGGTGGCGGTGGTGGTGCCGTCGCCGGCGACGTCGCTGGTCTTCGAGGCGACCTCGCGGACCATGCGGGCGCCCATGTTTTCATAGACGTCTTCGAGATCGATTTCTTTCGCGACCGTAACGCCGTCTTTGGTCACCGTCGGAGAGCCGAAGCTTTTCTGGAGGATGACGTTGCGGCCTTTGGGCCCCAGCGTCACCTTTACCGCCCGAGCCAACTTGGAAACGCCCCGACGCATCGCATCGCGAGCTTCTTGATCGAAGGCAATCATTTTTGCCATAGCCGATATTCTCCTGTTTGTGAAATCGTTATGAATTGTCTGTGATTCGAGACTGGTTGCGGCGCCGGCTTGCTTTGCGGCGCGCTTGCCGTGTCGCAAGTCCGCCGCCCGTAGGGCCCGGCCTGTGCGGCGCGGCCTGCGTTGGCCGCAGCTTATTCTTCGATCACCGCCAGAATGTCTTCTTCGCGCATCAGCAGCAGTTCAGAATCGCCGACCTTGAATTGCTCGCCGGCGTAGCTCGAAAACACAACCCGATCGCCCGGCTTGACTTGAATTTTGTTGCGCTTCCCATCTTCCAGCAGGCGGCCATTGCCGACACTGATCACGGTGCCGCGGGCCGGCTTGTCCTTGGCCGCGTCGGGGAGCACGATGCCGCCGGCGGTCTTGCCTTCCGACTCTTCGCGTTCGATCACAACGCGATCTCCCAGCGGCTGGAGCTTGATGTTGGAAGACGATTTCTTTTGCGGCTTGGGTTTGGTCGCAGTCGACATGGGTGGTTTTTCCTCCGATGAATAAGCGTCGCGGAATTTAATGGACGGTGAAAGCGGCAAACGGCTAGTGGACGGCGCCCCGGCGTGGAGATATCGCTCCCACGACTGCCAAATGGCGCAAAGCCTCTACTACGCAGCATGCCGTGAAGCAATCCGCGCGCCGAGGCGTCAGCTGGCAGCTTAAGTGTTTGGAAGATCGCCGATTAGAGAAAGCCTGTCGGTCGGCGGTTCACGGTGGAAACTGCCAGAATCGCCAAGATGGGCGAAGAGGATTTGCGGCTACTGCCAAACTGGCAGGGGCGATCGAATCTCCGCCTAACGCGGGAGTGCGGTCGGTCCGAAAAAGTCGATTCACTAATGCGCAACGATTATCGCGCCGGAGCCGGGTTCCACGGCCAATAGTTGTAATGCACTCCGCCGAACCGCCACTCGAAGCCAGTCGTGAACGAAAAGTTGTTCATCGTCCCCAGACTGCCGGAACCGAACGCTAAGTTGTCGAGAATGTCGAATCGTAACACCAGCCATTCGTGCAGCCGATATTTGAAACCGATTCCGAACGGCATGTCGACGAGATTCTGGCGGTGATGCCAGTCGTCGCCCGGATCGACGATTCGACATTCATTGACGCCGAGTCCGAGCGTGAAATAAGGCCGGACTCGAGAATCGCCCCAGGGATAATACAGCAAGCTCTCGTCCCAGATAACGACCGGTCCGGTGTCCTCCTGCAACGAGGTGAAGCCCAAGCGGGTTTCCACGCCCCAATAGGTGTCGTAATCCCATCCTAGCCGGAAGCCCCCGAGAACGCCGGTATTCTGGGCCGTGCGGTCGTCGATAAAACCGAGGAACGTGTCGAAGTGCAGCGGTTCATTATCCCAGTTGCCGTTCGGCGCGGGTCGGAAAAGTGCGTGCAGCCCGGAAAACATTCCTCCATGCGGTGGCGGGGGATTGTCCATCGGGCCTTCGTATTGAGGGGGGCCTGTTGGTTCTGCGCCGCCTGGAATGGCCGGCTGCATCGGACTTGACATTGCTTCCGGACCGGCCGCATTGCCCGCCGGTCCGGCGGTCGCCGGGATGGTGTCGCCCAGAAGACCCGATTGCCCGGGGGAGCCAGAGTCGACATTCAGGGCGAGCATCGGGCCGGTCTGCGCGGCATCGTGCGTCGCCTCCTGAGGCCGTTCGCCGGGTGTCAGCGTAAAACCATCGCTGCCAACAGGTCGAGTCATTACCGACTGGTAAATGTGCGCTTGTGGTGCGACTTGCGAATCGCTTGCGGCATTTGGACCGGCCGAATCATCGTCGGCCAGCAGTCGGGTCGAACGAGACAGCGCAAAGCTGGCAACCACCACGAAGCCCACTTGCAGAACGAACCTCGCCGCAGACGGCACCCATAGCCGAGCGAAAAGCCGACAACGGATTCGAGCAGCGCAATCCGGCATAGCACATTCCATTGGGTGCGGCGAAAATCGCTGCGGCGAATTATTCGCCGCCGCAAGCGCAAACGCAGACACCGGCAAACGCCCCGATTGATCGAACCGACGAGACGAAGATGAGATAAGCTGCCTGCGGCGGGGCGGCGGATTATCGTGAGCGATTCTTCCCGTGTCAATGCGGCAAGCGAGAGAATCACGCGGCGGCGATCATGATTCCTAGAACCTGCCGTGTGTTGCGCCGTCGGTTAGGAAGATCCGAATTGCCCAGTTTTTCCGATCAGCGCGGATGCCTTGCCAGCGGAAAGAAAGCGTTTTATCGATCCTTCCTAAATCGCCTGCTTTCGCGATTTGGCGGAATATTCGTATTGGGCAATGCGGCGAAGCTTGCTTGAATACTGCACAGGCGGTGTGACGATTTCTTGGTTAGCGGATACGAATCTGACGCCGGAGGTTTTGGCCATGAACGCACCGAAGATCCTGAGCGGCCCGAGAATGAACCCGATCATGCAAGGCGAAGACAAGGCCAATGTCCTGGTGATCGACGATGATCCGGATATCGTTGCTGGGCTCGCGAAGGCGCTTTCAGGCGCAGGCTATGTGGCGCATTGCTGCCGCGATGCCGAAGGGGCGATCGAATGCGTCCGCCGCGTCACTCCGGATTTGATCATCTCCGACATCAATTTGAATGGCGCAAACGGCCTGCAGCTTTGCGAACGGCTCAAGAAGGAAGAAGGGCTCGTCGAGGTGCCATTCATGTTTCTTTCCGGCGCCCAGATTCCCGACATTATCCGCCGTTCGCACGAAGTCGGCGCGACGTATTATCTCCGAAAGCCGTTCGACCACCACGTGCTGCTCGAACTCGTCGATAAAGCACTGTGGATGCCCCATCTCGTGGCAACCCATTCCGGGCGCTGATCTTTCGAACAGGCCGGACCGGCTCGAAGGCGATGCCAACCCACTTGATCAAGCAAGTTCCCTTGTCCTCGAGCCCTCTGCCAGGAGCCGCAAGGGGGATGCGGAGAAGCTACGCCGACCGCAACAATTCGCGCCGCAGAAGCCGCACCGATCGCCGCAGGCGCCCGATCTGCTGTGCCTTTCTTTCGTCGTAAGAGAAGGGATGAGGGGGGAGCTTTTCGCACGCGCTCATCCCTAGATCGCTGCAACCTTTGCCTCCCTGCACTTCATGCCCTCCGCGGTCGTCAATTCAGTGCTGAGCGATTCGCGGAGCGGGGAAGCCGCCGTGCGCTGCCGCGGCGTGACGAAGCGATTCGGCTCCGGCGAAGCGCTCGTGATGGCCCTGCGCGGCGTCGATCTCGATATCCCATACGGCGAACTCACGCTGCTCGTCGGCCCAAGCGGTTGCGGCAAAACCACGCTGTTATCCGTCATCGCCGGCATCCTCGACCCGACCGCCGGCGACGTGCATGTGCTCGGCGCGAATCTTCCAAAAATGTCCGGCGGCCAGAAAGTGAATTTTCGCGGCAAGAATATCGGCTTTGTCTTTCAGCAATACAATCTGCTTCCCGCACTGACGGCCGCCGAAAATGTTGCCGTGCCGCTGCTGATCGCCGGCTGGTCGCGCCGCAAGGCGGTCGAAAAGGCGAAAACCATGATGCCAATGGTCGGCCTCTCCGACCGCATGAATGCATTGCCGCACGCGCTATCCGGAGGGCAGGCCCAGCGCGTGGCGATTGCCAGGGCATTGGTCCACGAGCCGTCGCTTTTGGTGTGCGACGAGCCGACCGCCGCATTAGACGCCGACAACGGCCATCGCATCATGCAATTGATGCACGACGTGGCGGTGTCGGCCACACGGGCCGTGGTCGTGGTGACGCACGACAACCGTGTTTTCCCTTTCGGCGACCGCATCGCAACGATGGAAGACGGCCGAATCCTGCGCGTCGAAACCGGCCGGACAGCGGCGCTTAGCGATCAGGGCCACGTGTAGCGAACCGACAATGCTGCGGATCACGCTTTGCCTGGGCTTTGCGCCGCCCGGGAAAACCGTATAATGCTGGGTTCCTGCCGTCGGCGACTCGGGCGGCCATGTCTGGTTCGTCCCTGTTTCATGCTTCGAGATGGATGCCATGCCCAAGCAAAAAACCCATAAAGGCTGCAAAAAGCGGTTCCGGATCACTGGTCGCGGCAAACTAAAGCACCGCCGCTCCGGAACCAGCCATCTCAACAGCCGGCTGACCAAGAAGCGCCGCCGCAACCTCCGCGGCACGGGCGTGCTCGCTACGGTCGATACCAAACGGGTGGCGATCGCCTTGACTGGCAACAGTTATTAAATCCGCGGCTATAAGGCTTAGCGGGGGATTTTTTGGCTCGCGCCGCTAATCTTCTGAAAAAAATTCACGACATCCCACTCGAACCGGCAACGGCGATCCTACGATGAGAACCACGAGCAGCGTGCCCCGCAATCGGGCCAAAAAGCGACTTTTTCAGAAAGTGAAGGGCTTCGTCGGCGGCCGCCGGCGACTGCTACGCACGGCGACCGAAGCGTTGATCCGCGCGGGAACCTACGCCACGCGCGATCGCCGGCTGCGAAAGCGCGATTTCCGCAAACTGTGGATCATCCGCATCAACGCCGCCGTTCGGATGCATGGGCTGCGCTATAGCCAATTCATCCACGGACTGGAAAAGGCCAAGGTCGAGCTCGACCGCAAGTCGCTGGCCGAAATGGCCGTCAACGATCCGACTGGCTTCGGCGCCCTCGTCGAGCAAGTCAAAGGCACCCTGACGACGGCCTAAGCCGCTGCAACCTTAGCTTAGTTTCTTGCCCATGAACTTCTCCGCAACTTGCGAATAAGTTGCACACTCGTTGTACAGTGGCCGATCTGTTCGCTCGGTCAGGTTTGCGGCTCGGCCGAGCCTTAATTTCCCCGGCTTGTTCGCGCACCGCTCGCTTGCGGTTTCGCCCGTGGCCGCTCGCAGTGGCGTCTTGCCCGAAACCGCCCGCGGAAAAACTCAGCGGAACGATTGGCGCTTAGGAATTCGCCAGCCAAAAAATTGACACCCGTCGCCACTTCGTGTCCAATACGAATATCTATGCGGGCAAGACTTCGAGGGGAGGCTCCTATGGCTCGCCGTTTGGACGGTCGCGCGCGTTCCGCGCGACGCTCGCACGGTTTTACGCTCGTCGAATTGTTGGTCGTCATTACGATCATCGGAATCTTGATGTCGCTGTTGCTGCCCGCCGTTCAAGCGGCCCGGGCTGCGGCGCAAGAGGCCGCCTGCAAGAACAATATCAAGCAACTCGGGTTGGCTGCCCTGTCGCACGAACAGCAGTATGGCTGGTTTCCCGTTGGCGGTTGGGGCAAAAGCTGGAATGGCGATCCAAATCTGGGCTTCGGCGCCAATCAGCCGGGCGGCTTTTTCTACAATCTGCTGCCCTTCATCGAACAATCCAATCTTTGGGCCTACGGTCAGACAGGCTCGTCGACCACGATTTTGCAAGTGGCCCAGATGCCGGTCGTCGTATACAACTGCCCAAGCCGCCGGCCTTTAGGGCAGTTGCCGATGGGGTCGGGCGTTAAGTTCTACGCCAACAGTAGCTCATCGAGCAGTGCCATGGCGAGTCTGGCCACGGGCACGACGCTTGCTCGTTGCGACTACGCGGTTTGCGGCGGCGATGCCGACAAATGGGGATCGGGCACACAGCCGACTTCGTTCAGCCAGCCCACCTCGCTTTCGCAAGGCCAGCAAGCGTCGTTTTGGCTCAGCATGGGCCTGAACAATTTCAATGGTGCCTGTGTGCCGCATTCGCAAATTCAGTCCGGTGCGATCACTCGCGGCCGAACCGGACTGTTTCTGGTTGGCGAAAAGTATCTCGATCCCGACAACTATCTCAACGGCCAGGATCCCGGCGACAATACCACCTGGGACATGGGCTACGACGCCAATGTCGTCCGTTGGGCCGGCGGCGGCTCAAGCAGCAACAGCAACTATCTGCCGACACAAGACACTCCGGGCATCGCCAATTCGGTCGCCTTCGGCAGCACTCACTTCACCGGTTTCGGCATGGCCTTTGCCGACGGTCACGTAGGATGGTTGAACTATACGATCGATCCCACGATGTACGGTTATTTGGGCGATCGCAATCTTACATCCGACACGGCCGACATGCTCGACGATTCGAAATGGTAATCCGTTAGCTTACGGATTGCCTCCCCGACGCGCCAGTGTGCCAACGCGGGTTGACGCGTAGCTCGATCCTGCCCTGCAATTGCCCGCAAGAATTTCTCGGCTGCCGCGGTGCGGCTTTGCGCCCGGGCGACGATCTTCTATGATCGGGCATCATTCGCCGGCGCGGTTCGGTTAATGAGTCGGGGGGGCCGCTCAAGTACCGTTGTTCAAATCGAGGGAATGTCGTGGCGCTGGCCGATTTCTTGCAGGAGCTTGACGAACTTTCCGCGGCCGGCAGCGCGGCGCTCGGCGGCGCCGCCGACTTGGCAGCGCTCGAGGCCGCGCGCGTCGAGTTCTTGGGCGCCAAAAGCGGCCGGCTCAAGGCCGTGCAGAAATCGCTCGGCAGCGTCGCCGGGCCCGATAAGCCGGCCGCTGGAAAACGGTTCAACGAAGTCAAGCAACTCCTCGAAGCCGCACTCGCCGAAGCGCAATCGCGATTGGCTGGCGTCGAGGCAGCTCCCGCCGGGCCGCCCCTCGATCCGACGCAGCCCGGCCCGCAGCCGGCGCTCGGCCATCTGCATCCGATCACGCAGACGATCGAAGAGTTGCAAGAGATCATGGGCCGGCTTGGGTTCACCGTCGCCGACGGTCCGGAGATCGAAGACGAATGGCACAACTTCGAGGCTTTGAACATCCCGGCCGATCATCCGGCCCGCGATCCGCTCGAGAATTTTTTTCTGAGCACGGCGGCGGTTGGGGCGCGCGAATTGGCGGGGCAGAGGGGGACAGTCCCCTTTTGCTCCGCGGACTCCGCAAAAGGGGACGGTCCCCGGCCGCTGTTGCTCCGCAGCCAGACGAGCACGGTCCAGATTCGCGTGATGGAGCACGAGCCGCCGCCGGTGCGGATCATCGCCCTCGGGCGCGTCTACAGGCCCGACACTGCCGATGCGACCCACTATCCGATGTTTCATCAGATCGAGGGGCTATTAGTGGATCGGCATGCGACGATGGCCGATTTGAAAAGCGTGTTGCGGTTGTTCGCCGCAAGCTATTTGGGGCGCGAGGTGCATATTCGCTTTCGACCATCTTTCTTTCCTTTCACCGAACCGAGCGTCGAAGTGGACATGAGTTGGGGCCAGCGCTGGATCGAAATGGGCGGCGCGGGGATGGTCGATCCGAATGTGCTTCGAGCCGTCGGCTACGACCCGGAGCAGGTGACCGGATTCGCGTTCGGCTTGGGCGTCGAGCGCGTCTGCGCCCGCCGCCACGGCGTAACGGATATCCGCGAGTTCTACAAAAACGATGTGAGATTCTTGCACCAGTTTTGAGATCATCCGCGAACGATGTTGAAGCAACGCGCGAAACCGCATGCGAGCTTCAACACCGTTTGAATCGGAACCTCGCTTGCGCGTCCTAACCCCTCACCCTAACCCCTAACCCTAGCTGATGCTCCTCTCATTCGCCTGGCTGAAAGACTACATTGCCGTCGATGTGCCGGCCGAGGAGCTGGCGCGCCGGCTGATGTTGGCCGGCTTGAACCACGAAACGACAAGCGCGGTGGGCGACGACTTGGCAATCGATCTCGAGGTAACCAGCAACCGGCCGGATTGCTTGGGACACATCGGCGTGGCGCGCGAAGTGGCCGTGCTCTTCGATCGCCCGTTGAGCTTGCCGGCGGCTGAACCGGCGCAAAGCAAGGCGCCGGTCGAGCGGTTCGCCCGCGTCGCGCTCGATTGCCCCGCGCTCTGCCCACGCTACACGGCGCGAGTGATTCGCGGAGTGCGTGTTCGGCCGAGTCCGGCGTGGCTCGCGGCCCGGCTGGCCACGATCGGCATCGCGGCGATCAACAACGTCGTCGATGCGACGAACTACGTGCTCATGGAATGTGGCCAGCCGTTGCATGCGTTCGATTTGCAAAAACTTGCCGGCGGCGAGATCATTGTCCGCGAAGCCAAGGCGGGCGAGAAGTTTGCCGCGATCAATCATAAGACCTACGACCTGGAACCGAGCATGTGTGTCATCGCCGACCGCGATCGCGCTGTGGCGATCGGCGGCGTGATGGGGGGCGCGGAGAGCGAGGTTTCCGAATCGACGACCGAATTGCTGATCGAATCGGCCGAGTTCGATCCGATGTCGATCCGCCGCACGGCCCGGCGGTTGAACTTGCATAGCGATTCTTCGTATCGCTTCGAGCGCGGCGTCGATCCGGAAGCGATCGATTGGGCAAGCCGCCGCGTTTGCGAGCTGATTCTCGAACTGGCTGGCGGCGAATTGGCGGCCGGCGTCGTTGATGTCGGTCGAAGGCCGACGGCGCGGCCGCCGATTACACTGCGGTTCGACCAACTGCGGCGGATTCTCGGCATTGAGATCGCACCGGCGGAAGTGCGGCGGATTCTGGCCGCGCTCGGATTGCGCGAAACGCATGCCAATGCGACCGGCATTGCGGCGCTTGCGCCGAGTTGGCGGCGGGATTTGAGTCGCGAGATCGACCTGGTCGAAGAAGTGGCCCGGATTCATGGGTACGACGCGATTCCCGAAGATGTGAGCGTGCCGATGGCGTCGTCGCACCGCCGGTCGGCCGATCGCGTGCTGGGCCGGGTGCGCGAGGCGCTTTTGTCAGCCGGGCTCGATGAAGCGATGACGATCAGCGTCGTCGAGCCGGCGGTGTCGGATGCCTTCAGCCCGTGGACCGACGCCCCGCCGTTAGCGATTTCCACGCCGATTCTGCGCCGCGCCGACCGGCTGCGGCGCAGTTTGATCCCCAGCCTGCTCGTCGCGCGGCGGACGAACGAAGCCCTCGCAAATTCGACGATCGAATTGTTCGAAACGGCCAGGGTCTATTTGGCTCGGCCCGACGCATTGCCGAGCGAAGAGTTGATGTTGGCGATCGCCAGCGGCCGAGACTTTCTGACCGTGAAGGGGATTTTGGAACTTATGCTTAAGCGGCTGAATCCCCGTGCGGCACTCGAGGTTGTGGATTATCGCAACCGGTTTTTCACCACCGGCCGGGCGGCCGAATTGCGCATCAAAAACCAGCATGGCGGCGATCCGCACGAGAGCCGTGAGCGGTTCGGCATTCTTGGAGAAATCAGCCCTGCAACTCGGCAACAATTCGAACTTCGCTCGCCGGCGACGGTCGCGGAAGTGCGGATCGTGATGTTGGAAAAAATTGCCGTGCTTGTGCCGCAAGCGGTGGAGTTGTCGCCCTATCCGGCCGTCGAGCGCGATGTGAACCTTGTGGTCGCGGAATTGGTTCACTGGGCAGACGTTGCGGAATCGGCCCGATTGGCCGCCGGCCCGGACCTCGAGCGGCTGACCTATCAAGACACCTATCGCGACGCGCAGCGACTGGGAGCCGATCGCAAGAGCCTGCTGATGACGCTCACGCTACGGCGCGCCGACCGCACGCTCACCAGCACCGAAGCCGACACGGTGCGCGACGCCGTGGTGGCCGCCTGCGTCGCCAAGCACGGTGCGCAATTGCGAGCGTGAGGGCCGGTAGCGTTACCGTTGCAAATCGGCGGTCTCGGCCTGAAGGGCCGATTCTGCCAGCCCAGGCCGGAGCCGCTCAAGCGGCGGAGGCCTGGGTTACTTGCCCGTCGATGCACCGGCCCTGAAAGGGCCGTTCAACCGGGCGCCGTTGCAACGGGCGATTCGACGAGTTGCCGCGATTGTGAACAGCCCCTTCAGGGCCGGTCAACCTGGGACATTGCGTACCCAGGGTTGCGACGCTTCCGCGGCTCCGCCCAGGGCTGACGGAACGAACCCTAACAGGCTCGATTTTCTTCATGCGCTATTGGCCGAGGCCGCGTTTGGCGGGGGGCGACGCGGCTTGATCGCGGCGGCGCGTGGGATTCGAAAGTGGGATGATGCCCGGTTCGCTCCTGAGCGGAACGTGCGGAGCCGGGACCGACGACGGGGCACCGATTCCAGCACGGTCCGACGGCTTCGCGGCCTCAGGGATAGCGATCTCTGCTTCGGCTGCGGCCGGCGCTTCTAATTCCTTCGGCTTGATCCACCACTTCGAAAAGAAGTAGCCCAGCGGACCGGCCATCATTGCCGGCGTCAACAACAGATCGGCCATCAGACCGAAATTCAGCAGGGCCAGCATCAACAGCCCGAACCGCCGCGTGGGCATAAACGCGCTGACGCCAAACGCCGCCAGCCCGAAGCCGACGACAAAGCTGCTTTGGTACATCGCCTTAGCCGCGTTCTCGTAGGCGAACCGCGTCGCCTGGGCCCGATTGAGCCCCATTCGCAACGCGCGGCGGAACCATGTGGCGTAGTGCAACGTGTCGTCGACGCAGACGCCCATCGCCACGCCCGCCGTCATCATCGTGCCGATGTCGATGTCGATCCCCAACCAGCCGAGCATGCCGAACACAACGGCCACGGGCCAGACGGTCGGAATCATGCACAGCAGCCCCGCCACGACGCTGCGGAAGTTGAGCGCCATCACTGCGGCGATCATCACGAACGCCCAACAGAAGCTGGTGATGAGGCCGGAGAGGAGCGAGTGCTGAGCCTTGTAGACCAGCGGCGTCAGGCCGGTGTAGGTGACACCGTCGATGCCGCGATAGCCTTTGGCGCGCTCCTTCTGGACAATCGGCTCGACGACCGCCTTGATATCGTCGACGAACAGGCCGTAGTCGACATTCTTCAGGGCCGCGACACGAACGTTGATCCGCCACAACTCTTGGCCATCGTCTTCGGCCAGATAGTCGCCTTTGAGAAAGTCGGGCCGATGTTCGGCGAGCCGTTTGTTCAGCACGGCACGGCGGGTCCGGGCGCCGCCGAGCAGCCGCAATCCTGCGCCTCCCAAGCCGCTACCGCTTTTGCCGCCCGCCTGATCGATGTCGGCGAACGTGGCGGCCGAAAGCGTGCTGCCGACGTCTTTGAGCTTTTCGACTTTGCGCTGGATTTGTTGCACCAACTCCATGCGGTCGAGAAACGAGAGATTGCAATTCTTTTCGTCGAGCCGCACAACGATTTCCATCGGCACCAGCGGCCCGAGATGATCTTCCAACCAGGAATACGATTGCACGATCTGCGAATTCTTCGAGAACAGGGCCATCAAGTTGACCGTGGTGCTCGAGCGAGTCAGCCCGTAACCGGTGACAACCATGACGAACAGGAACGACGCCCAAACGAGCCTTTGGTGCGAGCAAATCTTGTCGGCGATCCAGCCCATCCGGCGGCGATGATTTCGCTCCCGTTCGTCGGGCACGACCGGATTGGCCGGATCGATCCGCTCGACCTTCGGGCCCCACAATTCGAGCGCCGAGGGAACATAGGTGTAGAGCAAGGTGAGCGTGCTCATCACGCCGAGGGCTGCGTAGAAGCCGAACTTGCAGATCGGATGCAATTCGCTGGTGCAAAGCGAAATCAATCCGAGCGAGGTAGTACTGGCCGACAGCAAGCATGGAAGCCAAGCCATTTTGACGGCCCGCGTGGTGGCCCCGTCCATGCCGTAGCGGGCGGCGTTGTGCCGCCAATAATTGATGATGTGGATCGCGCCGGACATTCCCATCGTGTAAACGATCGAGGGCATGTTTAGGAGGATCGAGTCCATCGTGTTGCCGGTGAACTTGACGATGGCCAGGCTGAGCGCGGCCCCATAGACCGAAGTCATGAGCACAAGGGCCACGAGCCGCGCGTTCTGCATGTACCACCACGACAGCCCCAGCCCGATCAAGCCCGACAGGCCGGCGAGCAAGAACAGCATTCGCTCGCCTTCTTTATCCAGGGCGACGTTGTCGACGGGGGGGCCACCCATGTGGATCGCTTCTTTGGCCACTCCCGACTCGAGCGCCGTGGTGTAGATCAGGTCGACGGCTTTGCGCGGCGATTCTTTGCCGGCCTTCGACAGCGTGAGCACGACGCATGTCTGATTCACTTTCGGATCGGGCCCGATCAGCGAACCTCGCAAGCGGGAGATCGCCTCGGCCTCGCTGAGATTCAGCGGCGGGCCGGTCATCTGATCGACGGCCGTTTGACCCGTAAGGAGCCGATTGAAGAGTTTCGGCCCTTGATAGGGCACGGCCGCGTCGGGCATCAGTTTTTCCGAGAGAATTTTGATCCGTTCGTCGCCGAGCGTGCAGCCGTCCCAACTGATGAGCACGAACGTTTCGTTGGCGAAATTCTTTTGGAACCATTGGTATTCGCCCGTCTCGCGATACGACGCCGGCAGCCACTCCTTGACGTCGTTGCGGTTGCTGCGGAGCGTCAGTTTTGCGCCCATCAGCACCAGCGGCAACAAGAACGTCACCAACATCAAGAGCCCGAGGGCATGGCGAGTGAAAAACGAGTTTTTCATGGATCGGGTGCGCTCGAGCGGCTCCATAAAGCGGAGAAGTGGCGAAGGGATCGATCGCGGGGCGCTCGTCGCTCTCAAGTCTCCACCGGCAGCGAAATCAGCACTAGCGGAGACGAGGGTGCGCCCAAACAGGGTCGTCACTCTCTCTATCGACCAATCGCGCTCGATTGGTATCGTTAGACGAGTGCAAAATGCGGCCACCCTAGAGGTTGCCGCGCGAATTGCGGCAATTTGGGTAGCGGCGAGAGAAGCTGGGCAAAAACTTTACGCTGCTAGCAGCCAGCGCGCTTGTTTGCCACCGGCTTTGCCAGTGGGCGAAATCGTCGCTAATTCCTGCACTGGCGGAGCCAGTGGAACACGAGGATCTGCTCGTGTCGAAAGACTTCAAACGGGCTGTTAGGCCAATTCTTTTGCGCAACGCTTGCAGCGCTTTTGTTGGGCGTGCAGCAGAGCGTTGCACTTTGGACACCGCCGCTGCTTCAAAAGTCTGGCTCGATCAGTTCGAGGACGCGTGCGCACCATCGCGAAAACTCCGACAATTGCCGTTATGAATTTAATTTGAGATGTTAGTGTTTACTCTTTCGCGGCCCGCGAAGCAAGCCGCCGCGCCGCGTTTCCCGCCACCGCAGTGCGCAATCGCACGATTTGGCGGTGCAGAAAAATAACTTCGGCATTTGCCGGGTGCCATGCCCACGGCTCCGCATAGGCATTCCTTTACGGATTACACGCCCAGGCAAAGCCGTTTAACATTCCCCACAATATTGGCTCGCAAGGCGAAATCGCCTCGGCCTGAAAGGCCCATTCTACCAGCCCAGGCCGGAGCAGCGCAAGCGGTGAAGGCCTGGATCCCACCCCCCGCACGACGCGTCGGCCCTGGCAGGGTCGTTCAACCCTCGTCGGTCAAGCGGGAACGCGAGCCTAAATGAATATTGTGCGGGTAATGCAAAGCGCGAAGCCGTAGGCATGGCACCGATCCTGCGGCGGCCTCCGAGGGTGTTTTCCGGTTCCATCTTCAGGAACACCGGCGGAGCGAGTGGCGTTCCGCCACGAACTATTGGATGCGCGTCGTGCCTTGGCTCTTGCGGCTGCGCATCCAGAGCAGGCACGGGGCGGCGATGTATACCGAGCTGTAGGTTCCCGAAATCAGCCCGATGAGCATCGTAAAGGCGAAGGCATGGATCGCCTGGCCCCCGGAGATATACAGAATCAACGTCACCAACAGCACCGTGAACACGGTCAGCACGGTGCGACTGAGCGTTTGGTTCACGCTCAGATTGATGATGTCGCGCGTCAGATCGGGGCTCTTGCCGCGCACCTCGCGGATACGGTCGAAAATGACGATCGTGTCGCTGATCGAGTATCCGCAGATCGTCAGAATCGCGGCCACGACGTTCAAGCTGATCTTGAACGGATCCACCAGCGCGAAACCGAGATACGGCGCGACGTAGGAACTGATCGCGAGCGCCGCCACGGTGATAAACACGTCGTGGATCAGCGCCACCACCGCCCCGATTCCGTAAATCACATTCTGGAACCGAATCCAGATGTAGATCACGATCATTGCGATGCTCGCCAAAAGAGCGTAGAGAGCCGTGGTTTGGGTGTCTCCGGCAACGCGGCCACCAATATTCGAAACGCCGAGGAACACCGGTGTGTTGCCCAGTTTTTCGCGGAATTTTTCCAGCAGCGGCCGGGCTTGATCGGGCGGCAGCGCGACCAATAGGGTCCAAGATTTGAACGGTTTGCGGTCGCCGGGCTGATAATTTGGATTGGTCACCTCGAAGCGGACATCTTTTCCGAGCGCATCTCGCAGTAGTCCGTCGACGCCGTCGTAGGTAATCTCTTGCTCGAAATTCAGCGTGGTCTCGGTGCCGCCGCCGAATGCTGCTGGCCCGCTCGTGGCCGCGGGTTCGGTGAAGATGGAGCTGCCGGAAGGTGCGGCGGGGGTTTCTTTTGCGGAGGGCGCGGCCGGAGGTTCCGTGGTCTTGCTGGCCGGCGGCGACGTTGCCGCGCCGGACGGCGTCGATGCTGGAACGGCCGGTGTCGAGGTAGTGGGCGAAACAGGCGCCGGTGTGGCCGGTGATGGTGTTTTCGCCGCCGGGGTTGTGGCTGCCGGGGTTGTCGCTGCCGGGGTTGTCACTGCCGGGGTTGTCGCTGCCGGTGTCGTCGCTGCCGGAGCGGCTGCTGTGGCCGTCTTTGCGGCTGCGGCAGTTGTCGCAGGAGTCTTCGTGGCGGCGGCGCTGTCGTCGGGCGTTTTGTCGCTTGGCTTGGCGACCGGGGCCTTCGTTTTTGGCGTCTTATCGTCCGCTGAATTGTCGGTGGATTTATCAGGCGCCTTGGCGTCGATTGCCGCTACGGCGGGAGACGTATCCGCGATCAACAGCGCATCGGGAGAGAGAATCGCCAACAGTCGATTCGAGAGGGCCGAAAGCGATCGCGCGCCGCCCGACGGAATTGCGGATGACTTATTACGATCTGCGCTCGGCGGGCTGGACTTTTCTTCGGTCTTGTTGGCCGGTGCCTTGCCGGCCCCCGGGGTTCCACCACCGCTGGTTGCACTGTTCGACCCTTCGCCCGCCTTTGTCGCGCCGCTGTTCGGAGCGGTTGGGGATTGGACCGATGCCGCTGGTTTGGGTGGCGGGCTTGTTGGCGGCGGAGTGGCTGCCGGCGGCGTTGTTGGAGCTGACGTGGCCGGCGTGGATGCCTTGAGTGCGTGCAAATCCGCCAGTGGACCAACACCGTACGTCTGCAGTTTGCCCCCGAATAGCTTGGCCAACTCAAGCTTGACTTGGTTCGGGTCTTGGTTCGAGGTGCGGATGATGAATTGACGGTTTTCCTTCCCCTCGACAGTCACGACGGCCGAGTCGGGCAGTTTCGCGTCAGGCTCGACCAGCGCCCGAACCCCGGCGTCCGTCATCGGTGAGCTGTCCTTGAGCACAATCTGCACGACCGTGCCACCAGTGAAGTCGGTGTCGAACATACCTGGACCGACGACCGAGCGGTGCCAGAAGCAAACCACGCCCAGGACGCTGATCAACACCGACACGCAAATCGCCGGGACCATGATCGCCACGAAATCGATCTTCGTATCGCCGAACAGCCGGAGCATCTTCAGTTGCGTCAGCAATCGCTTCCGCTCGGCAACGTCGAACACCACCCGGGCACAAAACACGGCGGTGAACAGATTCACCAACAAGCCCAGCACGAGCGTCACGGCGAAGCCCTTGAGCTGGTCGGTGCCGATCAAATACAGCACCAGCCCCGTGATGATGGTGGTCGAGTGCATGTCGATGATCGTGGCCATGGCGCGGCCGAAGCCGTTGCGAATGACCATGCGCAGTGCCGCCCCGCGCTCTTTTTCTTCGCGCATGCGCTCGTAGATGAGCACGTTCGAGTCGACGGCCATTCCGATGCTGAGCACCAAGCCGGCGAGACCGGAAAGCGTAAAGGCCGCCTTCAGCAAGATCATCAAGGCCAGCAACAGCAGCAGGTTGAACAACACGGCCGCGTCGGCAACGATTCCCGCGAAGCGGTAGTAGAAGAGCATGAAGATCAGCACGGCGATGCCGGAGACGAACATCGCCATCTCGCTGGACTGGATCGTGTCGCGGCCGAGTTCGGCGCTGATCGACTCCTGGCTGATGGGGTTTTTCTCCAGGGCGGCGGGCAGGGCCCCGGCGTTGAGCACCCCGACGATGAATTCCACCTCGGGCTGGGTGAAGTCGCCGGTGATCTCGCCGGCATTGGTGATCTTGCTGCGGATCGTGGCGGCCGACATGAGCTGCCCGTCGAGCACCACGCCCAGCCATCGCGCCAGTCCGTTGCTTTTCGGCAGGTTTTGGCTCGTCAACTGTCCGAATTTATTCGCCCCCACGGAATCGAATTGGAAATTCACCTGCGGACCGCTGATGCCGAACGACATGCTTGCCGAGGTGAGATAGCGGCCAGTTACCCCCAACTGATCGGCAACCATTAGCACCTGGAGGGTTCCCGCCTTGGTTTCACGGGTGAGCCAGAAAGGCTCGACGTGGACGTTTGCGGTGGGCGCAATATCGACCCAGCGGCCGACGACCATCTCGCCATTGCTTACGTCGTTCGATGGATTCTGGAGTTGGCGCTTGGCGGCTTCGATTACGTCGCCGTCGTCTTGCGTGTCCCGTTGATCGGCGATGATGTGGAATTCGAGCGCTCCGGCGCTGGCAATCTTGCGCTTGATGAGTTGGATTTCGGTTTCATCGACATCGGGAATATCGACTTCGATCTGATCCGTGCCGAGCTGCCGGATAGCCACTTCGAGTTGGCCGCCGGGATTGATCCGCTTCTGAATGGCGGCGACCATGTTTTTCATATCGACCGGCGGCGCTTGGCGGCTGCGCGATGCGCGATATTCGAGCACGGTTTGCTGGTCTTCCCGCCGCGCCGTCGTCGGGCCGCTCAGTTGCGCCGACAGGTTTGAAAGATCGAGCGCGGCCAGGGCCGCTTCCACTTTCTGCACTCGATCCGCATCGATCGTCGGCAGGCGCACCTCGATCGTCCCGGCTTTCGCGGGGATGACTTTGGCCGGGTTTCGCTTGCTGAATGGTCCGGCTTTATTCGCCTCATCGGCAACGCGGCGAATGATTTCGTCGACATTCACCTCTTGCAGCTTTTCCTGGTCGATTTCGTAGACCAGCTTCACACCGCCGCTGAGATCAATGCCTCGCTTCGGCGGCCAGCCGGCGATATCGATGACCACGCCGGCCGTCAAGGCAATCAAGATCAGGCCGATCTTCCAACCGTAGTCCGGCATGCGGATCGATTTGGCGATCAGATTGCCGACCAGATAGGGCACGACGAGCGTCGCAATGGCCGCCAGCAGCAGGAACCAAGGAGCGTTGTACCAGTGCTCGACCTGCGCGGGGCCCGCCGGAGCGGCTTGGGCCAAGAGAGGAACAACCAGAGAAGACCAAAGCATGGATTAACTTCTTGCTGCGGGTTTATCGTGTTAAAAATTCGGTGGGAAAACCACGGATCACACCGATGCCGCGGATCGAGAAGAGGTCGGGCGGAAATTCGGAAAGCAGCATTGCTGCGTCGCTTTGTTTCCCGTCCGCGTAATCCGTGTGTTCCGCTTCGTCGTCCTGTTTCGTGTTCTTTCGCTTATTGCGCCGTTCCCTGCCCGACAATGTCTATTTCGCCGCCTATTTCGCCGCCGATTTGTCGGCGTCGGAGGCGCCCTCGGTGGAAATCACTTTCGAGATCGCGCCAAGCGTGAAATCGATCTTGGTTTGATCGTCGACTTTGACGGTCACTTTGTCGATATCGCGTTGGATATTGGAGACGATTCCATAAATGCCGCCGATGGTGACGACCCGGTCGTTCTTTTTCAACGATGCGATTTGGTCGCGAAAGGCTTTTTGTTTTTTTCGCTCCGGCAAAAAGAGCATCACGTAGCCGAGGCCGAGGATCAGGATCAGGGCGACAAAGGGAAAGGGGATTCCGCCACCGCCAGCAGCGCCTCCGGCCCCATTGCCGCCACCGGCTGCGGGAGCGGCATCGGCAATAAGCGCCATCTCAAGGCATCGCACCCAAATTCCCACGGTGGTTTCCCCCGCTGCTGAGCAATCGAGACGATATTATCCCCCTACTCTCGGGGCAATAATCGCACTTATGTCGTGCCGAAGCGAGGTATCTTAAACCGTTGCGCCTTAAGGGACAAGGGGAAACAACGCGCGACCAAGATCGCTCCGCCGGGGCATGCCGGATTATACCACTACGCCACATTGAATGGCGTGCCACTGGCAAGCGCAGTCTGCCAATGAGAACCGCCGCAGGACGCCCCACTCCAAGAACGCCATCCGTCCGTCGCGGCAATCGGACCGGATCGTCCACTCGCAGTGGACCATTGGCGGACCGCGCTTGCCAGTGGCACACCGGGACGCATGGCTTCCCCAGGGGGACCCCTGGCGAAGAAAAGCGTCAAGCCAGTTGCCGCACCACCACCGCGCTGGCTTGCCCTTGCGGCGTCACACTCAGGTTCACAAAACTGCTGCCCGGATCCGGATGCTCGGCGGTCGCCGGCGTAATCGGGCAGTCTGGATCGGGCGTTTCGAAGTTCAACACCGGGGGCAAACGGCGGTTCGTTAAGGCCAAAACGCTGGCGATCAGCTCCACCACACCGCTACCGGCGCCCAAGTTACCGAAATAACTCTTTGCCGCGGTGACGGGAACCCGCGATGCGGCCTCGCCAAAAGTTCCGCGAATCGCCCGGGCTTCGTCCGCATCGCAAGAATGCGTTCCCAAGCCGTGTGCATGGATATGGCCGACATCCCCCGGCGATAGCCGGGCTTGGGCCAGCGACTTACGAATCACGTGGCCCAGGGCCTTGTCGCGCTGCGCAACGTCGTTGCTGTGGGCAACTTGAGCCGAGCCAGCACCGATCACCTCGGCATAAATCCGCGATCCACGTGCCTGAGCCGTCGCCAACTCTTCCAGAATCACCACGCCGGCCCCCTCGCCCAAGACCATGCCGGTTCGATTGCGGTCGAAGGGCCGACTGGCGCGCGTCGCCTCGATATTATTGTCAGCCAGTTCCTCCGATTGCATCGCGTGGACGCATTTCATCGGATGCACGCGGGTTCCCGTGGCCCCGACGACCATAATATCAGCGCTGCCGCGGGCAATCGTGTGAAAGGCTTCGCCGACGGCCAGATTCGCTGCCGCTTCGCGGAGCGTGATGGAATTACTCGGCCCGCGAAGATCGTTGTAGATCGCTACGTGGCTGGCCGGCATATTCGGCAGATATTTGAGCAGCCACAGCGGCATCACTTTGCCGATGCCCTCCGAACCCCAGCGTGAATAGTCGAACACACCATTGGCATCGCGGCAGGCGACAATCGCTTCGCTGAAATCCTCCGGCAGCGTAAGCATGTAGTCGGTGCCAAACACGCAGCCCGCCCGGTCCGGATCGAATCGGCCGGCCGTCAGACCGGCATCGCCGATCGCGCGTTGGGCTGCGGCCACAGCCATTTGCGACTCGCGGCACATCAGCTTCAGCCCCTTGCGGATCGACTTTTTCTGTTCCTTTTCCAGGGGACCGAAATCGTCGATATCGCCAGTGAACTCGCGGGCCAGTGCGGCATATCGGGCCGGCAGCGCTTCCGTCATGGGAGTATCCCACGGGCCGACTCCGCTCCGGCCATTGACGAGCGCATCCCAAAGCGACTCGGCGGAATTTCCCAGAGGACAAATGACGCCCAGGCCCGTAATTACAACTCGTCGTGCGCTCATCGGCAGTTGAATAACTTTAGTTGTGCAATGGAGTTCGGCGGAAAATGCCACCCGCGGAAAGGCGCGGCAGATCCGCTTCAAGAAACCGGACGTGAATCGCGCTCGCCCTGAATACGACGCGGTTTGCCATCGCTACGATGCGGATTCGGCACCGCAGTCTATCGATGATAACATGCCGAACCGCGGCGAAATAGGTCGATCGCATTGCCTTGCCGCCCGTTGGCCGCCGCCAGTCGCTTGACCTTGACCCTCAAACAGCTTCCTGCGAGACTCCCGCCCCGCGATTTTTCGCGAACTCGTCGTTGCGGCGGGAATTCGTTGCAGCGCGTAATTCAAGCAAAGGGAGGGATCAGCGATGGGTCGCTTGTCATGGCTGCTCGTTTTGGGCACTTCTCTTTTGATTGGGCCGGCCTGCAGCAAAGCTCCGCAGACCGCTGAAAATGGTCCGAAGCCGGCGGCCGGCGCGAAAGTCGAACCTCCGCCCGCCGGCATGCCCGACCGCGATGCCGCGCCCGACAAAACCATCACTGCCTTTCTGAAGGCGGCTCAAACGGGCAACAAACCGTTGCTATCGGCCTTGCTGTCGACTGTCGCCCGCGCGGAAACCGCCAAGAACGGCATCAGCTTCCAATTGGATACCTACCAGAATTCGAAATTCGAGGTAGGCAAGTATGAGTTCGTTACGCCCCAGAAAGACGGTGCGCATGTCGCATGCGTCTGGATCGATTGCGATGAGAAAGGGAACGAATACAAGCACGACGTGATCTGGGTGCTGCGGAAGGAGCCGGACGGATGGCGAGTCGTGGGAATGATTACTCGGCCGTTCCCCGACAAGGACCCCGTGGTTTTCAACTACGAAGACATTCCGTCGCTTGTGGCTGCGAAGAAATTCATCGAGGCTGAGTCGCTTCGACGCGATGCGGAAGAAGAACGTCAGACCACGCAGAGGAAATCGGAAGCCGATCACGCCACTCCCAAAGCACTGACGGCAAACTTGGCGGAACCGGCGCACGCGGCCACCCCACCGAACGGTGCGCCGACAGCGAATCAAGCCGTGGCGCCGAAGGACGGCATACAACGCGAAGCGATGAATCCGCCCCCGGCTGGAATCATATCGCCTAAATAGAGATCGATTGGCGGCGCCAAGCGGTCGAACGGACAATTTCCTCGTCTGTGGAAATTCTCATCGCCAAAGGATCATCTGCGTCATTCTAATCCGTTGACGCTTCAAAGCTTGCGCTACGAGATGGATTGAAAGGCCTCGGAGAAATCCGGGGTCTTTTTTTGCGCGCTTCGGCACTAGGCGCGCTGGTTATTTGATGTACACTTGACCGAACAAACGACGCATTGCCCCCATCTCTCCGAAACCGCACAATTTATTGTCGGGCGGCTTGACATGGGGCGAACGAATGTTAATTTGGCGTCCTAGCCTGTGCAGTCGAGTCTTCTTACGCAATCGATAGAGCTTACAGGGAGGCCGAATCGATTCGTCAGAATCGCTCAAACTGGATGGGCATGAAGGAGCTTCCGCTCGGCTGCCGTCGCCGAGCGATAAGCTATTTGGTTCGACGGCGTGTTGGAGCTGTTACGACAAAGTACTAGTAAAAGTTGGAGGATTCGAGGATGAATCGCACATTGATTATTGGACTCGCGATCTTTTTAGCGGTCGTCGGACTCGCCTTGGTTGGCGGTTCGAGCACGGCGGTCGCGGGTCATGGCTGCTGTGGCTGTCATGCCAGCTGCAGCTGTGGCGGTGACTGCGGTTGCTGCCATCGTCACCATCGTCACCATCGTTGCTGTGGCTGCTGCGGCGAGAGCGCTTGCGGTTGCTGCGGCGCCCCGGCTGCTTGCTCTGCTGCTCCGGCCCCGAGCTGCTGCGCGACCGCGCCGGCTGCTCCGAGCTGCGATGGCGCTGCCCCGGCTGCGGGTCCGGCCCCTTCGGCCGCTCCGATGCCTCCGAAGCCACCGGCTCCGCCGGCTCCGAAGAGCACCTAGTTGTTGACCGAGGGCAGGCTCCTCCGCCGCGCCGGGGGATGTCTGGCCAAGCTTTCGAGCTTAGCAGCCCCCCGGTTGCCCATGGGTGGAGGATGCCCTGAAGTCCTTTAACTCACGGTATTGTTTCTGAAGCCGGGCCTCGCAACCGCGAGGTCCGGCTTCTTTTTTTGGCGATTTGTTGTCCAGCGACAGTGGCCGAGCTATAAACGATTTGCTGGATCTGCATCCCCAGCGTTCTTTTTCCGGATCTTTTTCTGCCTCGGAGTCTCTTCGATGAAGCGATTGTTGCCGCTGCTCTTCGTGCTGGCCCTGCCGCTTTCCGCTCGCGGCGCCAATCTCACGATGGGCACCGATGCCGACTCGGGATTCAGCACGATCCGTGTCACCCAAGGGCACACCGAGATCGCGATCGCGCCGGCGGCCGGGGCGAACGTCTATTCCATTCGCTACAAGGGAACCGAACTGCTCAAGGGTCCGAAGTCGCTCAAGAATTTGCCGGGGTTCATGTACGGCGTGCCCGTGCTCTATCCGACGCCCAACCGGGTCCGCGGCGGCGAGTTCACCTTCGGCGGACAAAAATTCACCTTTCCGCCAAACGACCATGGCAATTTCCTCCACGGCCTTGTCCACAGCGCCGTTTGGGAATTGGGCGACATCAATGTCGGCGGCAATGGCCCGGCCGACAATGCGACGCTAACTTTCCGCCTTCCCTTCGCCCCCGGCAGCGAACAGTACAAACTATTCCCCTTGCCACACACATTGGAACTGGCGATCACCAGCGGCAATGATTCCGTCCGCTGGACTTACACGGTCGACAATCGCAAGGGCGACAAGCCGATCCCCTACGGCTTTGCGATTCATCCCTGGTTTCTCTATCAGGGCTCACGGAAAGACACCTTTGTCACCATTCCGGCAACGCAGGTGATGGAGGCCAAGGAAATGCTCCCCACGGGCAAGCTGCTCGATCTTGCCCAACATCCGGAATACGATGCCCGGCAGCCGCGATCGCTCGAGGGCTTTTTGCGGGACGACGTTTATGCCGGGATCGATAGTTCGCAGCCAGCTTTGATCGATTTCCGTCAGCGGCGGCTAAAGATCACGCTTTCGGCGAGCGACGACTTCAAGCATTTAGTGCTTTACACGCCAAAGGACCAGCCCTGGTTCTGCGTCGAGGATCAGACCTGCTCGACCGACGCCCACAACCTCTACGCCCAAGGGCTGAAGAAAGAAAGCAACCTGCTGATCGTCGAGCCGGGCAAAACGGCCAGCGGTTGGATCGAAATGCGGTTCGCGAATTACTAGCCCGCATGCCCCATTTCCCTTTCCCGGGATTGGATCGACCCTACCATCCAGGCAGATTTTGGAGACACAATTGTGGCTCGAAGCGTGGCCTTTCTCTGGGTGGTCGTCTGCGTTGCGACCACGACCGCAATCGCCGGCGATAAGCCCGCCTTCAAGATCACAACGAAACGCGACACCGACCGGGTGGCAGTGAAAATCGAACAGGATACGACCGTCTTTTCGGTCCAAAGCCCGTTTGGAATCAGCAACGCCGTCATTGAAAGGACGGCTGACAAATGGCCGGCCGCCGTTGTAATTCGCCTTCACCTGAAGGGATTGGAGTCGTTCCAGGCCTCCAATGGACAAACGACTTTGAGCGCGGCAGCCTCCGCACAGAATGCAAGCGTGCGAGTCTGGCAAGACGGCAAGGAGGACCAGCCGCTCGACAATAAGAGTCGCTACTGGATGGCGATTCGGGCGTTCGGCGGCAACGGCAAGCCGACCAATACGACGGTGTTGAAAGACGGATACTTTGAAATCCGGCTGCCCAGGGCTCTTTTTGATGGCGATCCGAAATCGATCACGCTGGACTGGATTGATTTCTTGCGGACGTGATGCGGCCGCGGCAGATGTTTGCGAGCGGCGAGCGCCTTGATGCTCAGTCGCGGCGCCTGCCAACGGCCGGCATCATTCCGCGCCGGATTCGAGGACGGCCAGGAACGCTTTTTGAGGGATGTCGACCGAGCCGATCGATTTCATGCGTTTCTTGCCTTCGCGCTGCTTCGCCCACAGCTTGCGTTTGCGGGTGATGTCGCCGCCGTAGCATTTGGCGGTGACGTTCTTTCGCATCGCGGAGATCGTTTCACGGGCAATGATGCGGCTGCCGATCGCGGCTTGCAGGGCGATCTCGAACATGTGGCGATCGATTTCGGTGCGCAGCTTTTTGACCACCGCCCGGCCGCGGCGGTCGGCGTCGCGGCGGTCGCAGATGATCGACAGCGCGTCGACGCGCTTGCCGCCGACCAGAATATCCATCCGCACCAAGTCGGCCTCGAAATAGCCGATCAATTCGTAGTCCATCGTGCCATAGCCGCGGGTGACGCTTTTTAGTTTGTCGTGCATGTCGTAGATCACCTCGGCCAGCGGCAGGTCGAAGGTGACCATGGCCCGGGTCGGCGATAGATATTCGGTCTTCACGTATACGCCGCGGCGATCCGTCGATAGTTGCATCACCGGTCCGATGCTGTCGGTGGGCACGATGAAATTCACGCGCACGACGGGCTGGCGAAATTCGGCGATCTGGCCGGCATCGGGCACATCCTGCGGATTGTGGATTTCGAGCGTCTCGCCGTTGACAGTGAGAATTTGATACGTGACGTTGGGCGCGGTCTGCACCAGATCGAGATTCGCTTCGCCTTCCAAACGCTGCTGAATGATTTCCATGTGCAGCAATCCGAGAAAGCCGCAGCGGAAACCGAATCCAAGAGCGTCGCTCGTTTCCGGGGTGAATTCGAAGCTAGGGTCGTTGATGCTCAGCTTGGTGAGCGCGTCGCGAAGTTCTTCGAAATTTTGCCCATCCGACGGATAAAGCCCGCAATACACCATCCGCTGCGGCGGACGATAGCCGGGCAGAGCGACGGCCGCATGATCGCCCGGCACCGACACCGTGTCGCCGATATGCACATCGCCCAGCGATTTGATATTGCAGATCAGATAGCCGACCTGTCCCGCCTGAAGCTGCGCGCAAGCCCGGCGCTGCGGAACGAATTGGCCCAATTCGATCACTTCGTACGTGGCGGCCGTTTTCAGGAAACGGATCTTCTGGCCCTTCCGCACGGTGCCGTTCATGACGCGGACATACGTGATCGCGCCGCGAAATTCGTCGTAATGCGAGTCGAACACCATCGCTTGCAACGGCGCGCCGGGATCGCCGGCCGGCGACGGCACGCGCTCGACAATTGCCTCGAGCAGCTTGTCGACGCCCTGCCCCGTTTTGCCGCTGCACGGCAGCACTTCCAGCGGATCGATCCCCAATACCGATTCCATTTCGGCCAGCACTTCGTCGGGCCGGGCGTGTTTTAGATCGATCTTGTTGAGCACCGGGACGATTACGAGATTGTTTTCCATCGCCGCGTAGGCATTGGCGACCGATTGGGCTTCGACGCCTTGAAAGGCGTCGACCAGCAGCACGGCCCCTTCGCAGCACGCCAGGCTTCGCGACACCTCGTAGTGAAAATCGACATGGCCTGGCGTATCGACCAGATTCAATTCATATTCTTCGCCCTTATAGGTGTAGTGCATCGCGACGGCGCGGGCCTTGATGGTGATACCCCGTTCGCGCTCCAGATCCATGTCGTCGAGGGTTTGTTCGCGCATCTCGCGCTTTTGCAGCGTGCCGGTGAGTTCGAGCAGCCGATCTGCCAACGTGCTTTTGCCGTGGTCGATATGGGCGATGATCGAGAAATTTCGGATATGTTGTGTGTCGAGCATATTAAAAAAATTGTGCCGCAATCCTTCTCAAGCCCACGGATGGCGGCCAAGGGCGTCGCCACACGTCACATCTCGCAAGCCGCCTTCCGTGGGCCGGCCGCGCAAAAACGCACCGCCTCCCGCCCCTTGCCGCCGCCACTGCCGTCATCCCACGATTCCATTCAGCCGCCGAAACTCGAGCCGGGCCAATCCCGCGGCGCCGATGTAGCCGGCGTCGCCGCCCAATTCGGCGAATTCGATCGATGTTTTTTGAGCGGGAATCGGCAGGGCCCGGCAACGAACTTCTTCGCGCACGCGCTGGAGAAACCGTCGGCCCAACGGGCGATCGGCCCCGCCGAACGTCATGGCGCCGCCGAGCACGACTCCGTTCGGATCGATCGTGTGCATCACGGTCACAACGCCGATTCCCAAGTATCGTGCCGTCTCCAGCACGATCTCAAGCGCGAGCGCGTCGTTCGATTCCGCCTGCTCGCCGATCACGAGCGGCGTCAGCTCCTCGCCCTTCGCCATCAGCCCCGTAAGCGAACTCGGTCGACCCGCCGCGAGCGCTTCGTGCGTTCGCTTGACCACCGCCGTCGCACTGGCGTATGCCTCGAGATGCCCACGCTGGCCGCAGCCGCAAAGCCGCGCATCATCGCGACTATCAATAATTATATGCCCACACTCCGCGCCGTGGCCATGTTCTCCGTCGATGGAAAGCTCGCCGACGACGATGCCGCAACCGATGCCGGTTCCGAGCGTGAAAACGATCATGCTATGCAATTCGCGGCCCGAGCCGATCCAAAACTCGCCGTAGGCGGCCGCCCCAGCGTCGTTGGCATACGTAACGGGCAAGCCGGCATGGTGTGCCACGCGATCACGGATCGGAAAATTCCGCCAGTTCGGCAGATTCACCGGCTCCAAAAGCATTCCGGAAACGAGATCCATCGTGCCGGGGGTGCCCAAGCCGACACGGAGCACGTCAGCCAATGTTAGCCCTGCGGCGGCGATCACTTGCCGGGCCGCCTCGCCCATCCGCCGGGCACCATCTTCGGCGCCCCGCTCGACAAGCGTCGGAATCGAAAGGAACGCCAGCGTCCGGCCGCAATCGTCGACCACGCCAACCTTTATGTTCGTGCCCCCCAGATCGATACCCACGAAAAACGGCCGCTTGGCGTGCGAAAGCGATATCGCTTGACGAGGTTTGGACATAAGAACGTTTGCAAGGCCGGTCCGCGGGAAGGCGAAC
>DATAWG010000028.1 GCA_036267355.1 Pirellulales bacterium
TCATGAGCCTGATCCACACCTGCGAACTCGGCAAAGCCAATCCGTTCGACTACCTCACGCAACTCAATCGGCATGCGGTCGTAGCGGGCCAGAACCCGCGGAATTGGATGCCGTGGAACTACCGGGAAACGTTGGCGGGAATGGGAAGTGAAAATGGCCAAACGGCGTCCGAAGAATGTTGCCAAGTCGACCGATGCTGCGCAGCGGCTCCGTACAGCGCTGGCAAAACGCACGAAAGACGACCTGATTGACGTCCTTGTGGAGGGGCGGGCAAGGATCGCGACATTCTCCGCCGCCTTGCCGCGCGCATCGAGTTGGAAGCCTCGCCCAAAGAGCTCGTTGCGGCGACGCGCCAAGCGATCGCCGGCGCGACCGACTTCGACGAGCGAGACATCAACCGCAACTTCAGCTACGACTACGCAGCCTACAGCAAAGTGAAGCGCAATTTAGGCCGCATGATCGCCCTCGGAGAGTTTCGTCTGGCGAGGGAACTTTCGCTGGAGTTGATGAAGGCTGGCAGCTATCAGGTCGAGATGAGCGACGAGGGAATGATGACCGACGATATTCAGGAATGCTTGATGCCTGTTCTTCGAGCCCTCAAAAAGTGCGACCTGCCGTCGGACAAGGTAGTGGCTTGGTGCGAGGCGATGAAGAAGAGTGACCGCGTAGGATTCATCTGCCAAGGGCAACTTCAATCGCTGCACGACCGCTTCAAGAAATAGCGGCCGCAATAACCTGCGATTGACGCCGTTGGCGACCTCGCTGTCTCCGCGTGGTCCAAGTCCGCGCCACAATTACACCGCGGACGTACGGCCCCGCCGCCCCGTGACCGATTTTTCACGCTTGCCGGAAGGACACCGTTAGTTGATATTCGACTTGTCGGGAAGAGCCGAACGCCATGTCGAGAAAACGGCAGTAGTCCGCGTGCGACGATCGTGCAGAGCCTTCCACGATGTTCGACGCGATGGAAACGGCAGACCGGCGCAACTGCGAAGTCAAACCGAATTGCTCATCCTCCGGAAAGTTCTTTGTAGCGCGGTAATATAGATAGCGCCAGCGAGTGGGCCAGTTCAAACGCGCGAAGTTTCCGATGATCTCTCATACGCGAGATTCTGCCATCGTCTGCTTCGTACCTCAAGCCTTCAGTCTGTAGCCTGTAGCCTTACTCCAGCCACCGCTTGTTCGTGAAGCTCCACCACACGGTGCGGCGCAGCGATTCGTCGAAGCTGATCTTGAATTCGAAACCCATCGCGCTCAGCTTCGTGTCGCGAAGGGCGTAGCGTAGGTCGTGGCCGGGGCGGCTGGAATGGAAGTCGATCAATTCGTAGTTGAGCGGTTTGCCGAGAATGTCGGCAATGGCCTGGGCCATTTCGAGATTGTTCAATTCCTGATGGCCGACGATGTTGTATTTTTCCCGCTTGTGGCCATGCTCGCAGAGAAATAGCACGACGTCGGAAACATTGCGTGCATGGATATAGTGCCGGCTGCCGGGAGCGCCTTCCTTGCTGCAATGGATCAGCAGCTTTTCGCCCTGCAAAACTCGCTTGATGCACATCGGCACGAATTTTTCCGGATGCTGCCGTTCGCCGAAAACGTTCATCGAGTGCGTCGTGATGACGGGCAGGCCGTAGGTGTTGGCGAAGGCGAGGCCGAGCTCTTCGGCGCCGGCTTTCGTGGCCGAGTAGGGATTGGTTGCGTCGTAGCGATCCCATTCGCTGTAGAACGTGCCGTGCGGGGCCGGGCCGAACACCTCGTCGGTCGAAAAATTGATCAGCTTATCGAGCGAATCGATATCCCGGGCGTAGCACAGCAAATTGCCGGTGCCGACGACGTTGTCGTACACGAAGGCCATCGGATCGGAGATGCTGCGATCGACATGCGAGGCTGCCGCGAGGTGGAAAATATATTTGATCGGCCCGATCGCCGACGCGATTTGGCTGTTCACGGCCGCCTTCAAATCGTGCCATACGAACTGAAATCGTTTTTTGTAGTCGGGCGTGCCGTCGAGAATTTCGGTCAGACGATTGAGATTGCCCGAGGTGTCGAGCCGGTCGAGACAGACGATATGCCAATCGGTGTTCTTGAAAAGGTGTTCGATGAGATGATGGCCGATGAAGCCGGCTCCGCCGGTGACCAGGGCTCGGGTCATTGCTTGTATTCGCTCCGCAGAAGGGACATGAGGATCGAGTCTTCGTACATTCCATTTCGGAAAACCCGCTGCCGCAGCCGGCCATCGACGCGGAATCCAAGCCGCTCATAAACATGCTGCGCGCGGGTGTTGGATTCGAGCACCTCGAGATAAACCAGGTGCATGTTCAATTGACGGAACAGATAGTCGAGCAGCCAGGCATACACTTTTTTCGACAGCCCTTTGCCGCGCTGGTCGGGCACGAGATCGAGGCCCACCGCGCAATTGCGGCTCACCGCGTCGATGCGGTCAATTCGCACCAGGCCGATGAATGGGCCGAGTTCGGCGGGCGTGGTGGGTGAGTTCGTCCACGGGAACACGGAGTATCGCTTCGACGTGGCAGGCAAGTGGTGGAGCCAGTCTTCCGTTTGGGCTTCGTTGTATTGGTTCGGATCGTGGAGGTGCAAAAGAGTCGCCGGGTCGTTGCGCAGCGCGACAATCGCCGGCACGTCGGCCAGTTCGCTCGGCTTGATCCAAAGTTCCATCACACATGTCCTCGAGTTGCGTTCGGCATTCCATGCGGTTGCAAACGCACCGAAATAGGAGCCGATCTCGCGGTGCGCCGATTCACCAACCCTGCCGCACGGCGTCGACAACGTGTTGTCGATCCTCGTCCGTAAGCCACCAACCGACCGGCAAGCAAATCATCGCATCGGCAACTCGGTCGAGTTGCGGAAGCGGTGATTGGAATTCTGCGAGCGCGCCGTATTTGTCGTTACGCGTATGCACCTGGTTCACTTGCAGGCCGCGAGCAATCATTGCCTCGACAAACGCGGGCCGATCGGCGACGAGCACCGTGAACAACCAATACGAACTGTCGCAATCCGGCCGCCGCTCGAGCAGTGTCAGTCCCGGCGTGCCTTGAAATTGATCGTAATAATAATGGGCGTTGTTTTTCTGCTTGGCGACAAGCGCGGCGACATGCGGATAATTGGCCAAACCTAGGCTCGCCGCCAGATCGTTCATGTGAAACTTGAATCCCCACTCGGGAATATCCTGCGCGCTGCGGAAATCGAGCTTGTTGTCGCGATCAAGGCCAAACCATCGCGCCATTCGGGCGCCGCGCCACATCGTGCCGGGCGGCGTGATCAGCAATCCGCCGTCGCCCGTGGTCAGCGATTTAATGGCTTGAAAACTGAATGCCGCGAAATGTTCTTCGCAAGTGCTACCGACGAGCCGTCCTCGGAATCTCGATTCCCACGCATGGGCACAATCTTCGACGACGATCAGGTCTTGCCCGAATCGCCGGCGATATTCGGCGGTTAGTAGCGCCATGCGATCGTAATCGATCGGGTAGCCGCCCCAATGCACAAATAGCAGAACGCGAGTTTCACGGCTGAGCTTTCGCGCAGCGTCATCGAGGTCGATATTCAGCGTGCCGGGATCGACATCCACCCAGCGGATTGCGAAGCGATTGGCGACGGCGGGAAAATTCGTCGCGGCGCAAGTCATGGGCGACGACAAAATCTCCGTGCTGTCGCTTAAGCCATATTCGCGTTTGATTAAATGCAGCGCGAGATGAATGGCCGAGGTGCATGAATTGACCGTCACCATGCGCGGGTTGCCGAAGTGAAGAGCGAGCAATTGCTCGAACTGATCGACTTGCGGTCCTTGGGCGATGTAGCCGGAACACAGTGTCTTCGAGACTGCCTGTTGGGCCTCGGGGGCCACGAAAACCTTGAACAATGGAATCATGTTTGCCGGGCCTGATGGAGGATCTTTCGCACCACTGCCAGATCGGCCTCGGCTTCGCGGTGTGCGGCCTCTTCGCCCACTGTGGGCAAATGAATATGCAGCTTCATGTGGAGATGAATGCCCCATAAGTGATCGTCGAGGAAGTAGGCGTCGGTGCTGGCTTTGGTCAGGCGGTCGGGGCAGATATCGCTGAGCTGCCGGCGGCTGTGGCGAAACGGCGTCGGCCCGCCATAGGCCGGAAGCGCGATGTCGTGCGGCTGATCGGCATAGCGGGTGTAAATATGAAAGCCGGTGTCGGCCATGATGTCGGTCCGGGACGAATCGGGAAGAAAGTTGAACCGCGCGATGTCGACTTTTTTCGTGTCGACAAACATGCAAAAGGCGCAGGGAAAATCCTGCCGCCTCCGCTTGTTCGGATCGATGGCATAGGGAGCGCCAAAGAAGGCCAGGCCGCGGCGGTCGATATAGTCGAGCACTTCGGCAATCGGCGGCACGATGAAAAAATCGGGATCCATAAACGCGGCGAAACGCGTGCGAATGTGTGGCAGCGCGAGGTTAAGACCCATGGCATGATGATAACTCACCGCCTTGATTGCCGGATTTCCGGCCGGAATCGACGTCGGGCGACTCGCCCCAGGGACCACGCTGAATTGCGGCAAATCTTCGACCGGGCCGTTCTGAACCACGAGCCAGCGAAATCGGTCGCCCGGCCGACGTGTCAGTTCGTCGTTCATCGCCAAGTGAAAGCGGCTGTGGTAGGAAACCGAGCAAAGCGTGAGGTCCTCGGTCATGGGAAAATCCGGGGGAATGGAACGCGGACGCGGCGCGGGCGAGCGTAACCGGAAAAATTGCGCGGGTTGCGAAACAACGATGGCTTTCCGGCCGCGAATATTGAACGATTTCGGCGGTCGCGACAAGTTCAGCCGAAAGCGGTCGGAAATTTTGGCGACCCGATACATCTTGCCTGGCCATCCAAGCCCCTAGAGTTCCCGATTTCTTTCTCATCTTGCCGAGACTTTTTCTCTTTTGCAGTCGGCCATCCGACCGATTGTAGGCTGTATGAACTATCCGAGCGGTTTTAACGACCTCGGACGCAAGAGTTAGCATAATTGCCCGCCGTTTTGGCGGTTTGGAATCGTCGGCGGATCAATGGAAGCGGCTCGCGAGAGCCGCATAATTTCGACCGGCCGCGATAGCAATTGGGCTAGAACGAGCGCGTGTTTGCAGGGAGGCCACCATGTTCATTCAAACGACACGCTTTGGACGCCTGGAAATCGCACCTCACGACGTGCTGATTTTTCCGGCCGGGATTCCCGGTTTGGAAGACTGCCGCGAATGGGTGTTGCTGGCTGATGCAAGCAACGACGCCCTTGGTTGGCTGCAATGCACGACGCGGCGGGAAGTCGCATTTGCGGTCGTCAGTCCGCGGCGATTTGTCGCTGGCTATCAGATCCGGCTCGCACGGAGCGAATTGGCTCCGTTGGAGTTGAACGACGTGCGGGATGCCCAGGTGCTGGTGATCGTCGGGAAGAATGAACGTGGCATTACGCTGAATCTCAAGGCGCCGCTGGTGATTCATCTCGCACGGCGTCTGGGGCGGCAGGTCGTCGCTAACGGAGATCAGCCGATCCAACACGAGTTGGGGTCGCCGGCAATTGCCGAGCGTCCGCGATTGAAGACGGCCGGCTGAGGATGTCAGCGCCGCTGTTTTTTGCAAAAGGAAAAGTTCCGCTGCCCGCTTGAGGACGGATGGCTCGAGCGGAATTGGTTTGTATTGCGAATCTTCGATTTGGACAATTTGCCGCCGCTGTCGAAATCGGCGGGGAAATCGCCCGCATTTGGACGGCTTGAAAGTTTGTAATCGCGGCAATCGGTCTTGATGCCGGTTGCCGGAACGTACTTGGATTTTATCCGGATCATCGCCGCTTCACACGGCCGGCCGATCGCCCAAATCGGCCTCTGATAGGAACAAGGAAGGAGCCAGAGATGCTTGTTTTGTCGAGGCAACGCGACGAAAGCATCATGATCGGTGACAATATCGTCATTACGATTGTCGATATTCGCGGAGACAAGGTTCGCTTGGGGATCAACGCCCCGGCCGAAATTCCGGTCCACCGCCAGGAAGTCTACGAGGCGATCCAGAGGGAAAATCTGCGGTCGAGCCGGCTCGACCCGCGCGATGCCCAGGCGCTTGGCAAACCCGGCGCTCCGAGGCCCCCATCGGCGCCCAAGCCGTAGGCTCGGTTGATCGTGAACCAGCATGCGGCGAAACACGTAGCGGATCGGCGCATAGCTCGGTTATTGCCGGCGACCGCACGAAGCACGCGCGTCGCCGCAAATCGGGTCGTGGCGCGTTTTCCGTTCCGACATGGTTCACTAGGGCCCCTGGGCGGCGCGAAACCACGGCAACTTTGTCGGCAATTCCGGAAAAACGCCGGCCAAGACCATGGTTGTAGGCAAAATGCTGGTTGTTTTGCTCGCAACGGCAGTCAATGGATGCCGAAGAAACAAAACAGCGGACACAATGTGGAAGTTGCTCAAATTACCTAAAGCTCCCACTTACACCGGTCGATACTTCCCCTAGGGATTGCTAGCGCGACGGAGGTCGCCGCAGCCGGTGGCGTTGGTTTGCCGGCGCAGTTTTGGGCAATGCCGCCCCGGGAAGGGCGGAACGGGACGCCCGGTGGAGACCATGCGTCGAGTGATATTGGTGCGGGCCGCGGACAGGGGAGTATCCCCCGAGCCGGGACACCGCTGAGTGCGCCGCCGCGCCGCGGTGGTCGTGGGCAAATTTTCTAACCATTCAATGGGTGTCAGGCATGTCCCGGATCAACACGAATATCAGTTCACTACTCGCGCAGACGGCGTTGGCCAATTCACAAACCCAGTTGCAAACCTCCCTCACTCAGTTGAGCACCGGTTTCCAGATCAACACCGGCGCCGACAACCCGGCCGGTTTGATCGCCAGCCAAGTGTTGCAAACCAACATCACCGGGGCGAATGCCGCCATCACCAACAGCCAGACGGCCGACGAATTGATCGCCACGGCCGATAGCGCCTTGGGCCAGATCAGCTCGCTCTTGGACTCGATCAATGGGCTGGTGTCGAACTCCGCCAACACGGGTGCTGAAAGCGCCTCGGAAATCGCGGCCAATCAACTCCAAGTCGACTCTTCGCTCCAAGCCATCGATCAGATCTCGCAAACCACGTCGTTCGGCGGCGAGAACATTTTGAACGGCAGCCTCAACTTCCTCACCAGCTCGGCCGGCAATGCCCTCACCACGGCCACCGGCACGTTTGGCACCCAAGCCGCCAACGCCGAAGCGACCGGCAACTTCGCCGCCTCGCCCGACGCGTCGCTCACCCTGACCGGCACGGCGACGGGCGGCGGTGCAGTGACCTTTACCGCCGCGACCCCCGGTACGGCGAACGGCTACAGCATCCAATACACCTTCGCGTCAGCCGGCCCGACGTCCGCGTCGATCGACACTAGCGCGAAAACCGTGACGATCAATGTTGCCAGCGGCGCCACCGCGGCAAGCGTCGTCGCCGCCGTCGCCGCCAGCACGGCAACCTCTGCCGTGTTCAATGCAGCCTCCGCGAGCTCGGGCGCGATTTTCACTTCGACCGCCGCCAACGGGGCAGCCGTCAGCGGCACAACCGCCGGCGCCGGAACTGCCACGATCGTCCTCTCGGCAACCAATGCCGGCACGGCCTATAACGGTGTCAACGTCACGATCACGCAGAACGCTACATCGGCCGGCGCCATCACGGCGACCTATACGACCAGCAGCAAGACGCTGACCTTGAGCACGGTCGCTTCGACGACGGCGAACCAGATCATCAACAAGATCAACGCCACCGGCCTGTTCAGCGCCAGCACCACGAGCGACGGCACCAGCACGCTGGCCGCCGCGACGTTCAGCGGCGTGACCTCGGAAGGGGCCCAGTCGAACCAGATTCAGATCACCGCCGTCAACGGCGGCACGGCCTACAACGGCGTCAACGTCGTGCTCACCAGCGGTGCGGCCGCCGGGCACGAAACGGCCAGCTACACCACCAGCACCAAAACGTTGACCATCGCAACGAATGCCAACTCCACCACGAGCGACTTGGTGACCGCGATCAACAACACCGGCTTGTTCACCGCCAAACCGACCGTCGCCGGAGCAACCGGCTCGTACGCGTTGGGCGCGACTTCGGCGGTGACAGCGGGCGGGGCGTCGGCCGGTGCCGCGATCAGCAACTTGCAGATCAACCAGGCCAATTTCGGCACGCAAACGTCGCTGGCGGTGAACGTCGATGTAACCCAGCAGGCCAAGCAAGCCGCGCTGGTCTACTCCGGCGGGGCCCTTGCTTCCGCCACGGTGCTTCAGCTCGGCGGCGACAACGGCTATCAGGTGCTCAACTTCGCGGCCGGAACCACGATCAGCCAGATCGAATCGGCCGTCAATCAGTCGAGCGATTCGACGGGCGTCAGTGCGTCGGTCAACGGTTCGCAGCTCACGCTGAGTTCGACCGACTACGGTTCGAATTCATTCGTGTCGGCCCAGGCCTTGAGCGGTTCGTTCGCCACGCACACGATCAGCGGCAACACCCATACCGATGCCACTTACACCACCGGTGTGGATACCGCTGGCACGATCAATGGACAAGAAGCGACCGGCAACGGACTGAGCCTGTCGCTCAACAGCACCGACCTGAACGTCAGTTTCAACGTCAACTCGAGCCTGGCCAGCAACACCTCGTTCAGCTTCGACATCACGGGCGGCGGAGCCAACTTCCAGTTGGGACCGAACGTCGTGTCGGCCGAACAGATTCGGCTGGGCATCCCCAGCGTCAGCTCCGCCAACTTGGGCGGCACCTCCGGCAGCCTTTATACCCTTCAGTCCGGTGGAGCAAACGCCTTGGCGACCAATCCCGACACCGCGTCGGCGATCGTGCAACAGGCCATCAATCAAGTGGCCGACCTGCGAGGTCGGTTGGGTGCGTTCCAGTCCGATACGCTCCAAACCAACATCAACGCTCTCACCAACACGGTCAACAACCTGACCTCGGCCCAGAGCAACATCCAGGACACGAACTTCGCCACCGCAACGGCGAACCTGACGCGTGCTCAAATCCTGGTGCAATCGGGCACGTCGGTCTTGCAAATTGCCAACCAACAGCCGCAGCAAGTGCTCGCCCTGCTGAAGGGCGCCGGCGGCTAATAACCGCGGCGGCTTGAGACAAGGCGGCTTACGATAAATTGCCGGTCCGCCCTTCCTTCGGAATGGGCGGACCGGTTCGTTTTGGCAGCCGGTTTTTCGAGGCGAAACCGCAAGCGAGGGTTGCCGCAAAGCGGAGAACGAAGCTCGCTTGCGGTTTCGCGCATTCGCTCCAGTCAAACCGGCGGCCCAACGCCGCGGTAGCTCATATCGAGCACGTCGATCGGATGCGCGATCCACAACCGCTCGTTTTGCCGGCGAGCTTCACGGTCAATTTGCAGCAGGCAGCCGGCATTGGCGGTGAGGACGGCGCGAGCGCCGGTTTTCAAGACATTGGCCAGCTTGCGCCGGCTCAATCGGTCCGACAGTTCCGGCTCGGTCAGATTGTAGGTGCCGGCGGCGCCACAGCAAATTTCGGTTTCCGGCAAGTCTTTCAACACCAGCCCCGGCACCTGCGCCAGAAGGCGCCGCGGCGCTTGGCGGATTTTCTGAGCATGCGCTAAATGACACGCGTCGTGATACGTCGCCACAAGCCCGATTCGCCCGGTTGGAGGCACGATGCCGAGTTGGTCGAGAAACTCGTGAATATCTTGCACCTTGGCGGCGAACGCAGTCCGGTCGATTTGGCGATCGTCGTGCCAGTGATGGCCGTAATCTTTCAGCATTGCCCCGCATCCCGCCACGTTAACCACGATGGCATCGATCTGTTGAAAATCGAAGGCCGTAAGATTCGCATCTGCAAATTCACGCGCCGGTTCGCTCGCTCCGGCATGGAAATGGATCGCCCCGCAACAAGCCTGATTTCGCGGCACGAGCACATCACAGCCATTTTTTTGCAGCACGCGAGCCGTGGCCCAATGCGTGTGGCGAAACATGGTGTCGGCCACGCAGCCGGTGAATAGCGCCACCCGTGCCCGCCGCTTACCCTCGGCGGGCAGAAATTCCGGAAGCCGACGGGCCGGCTTTCGCAGCCGCGGAAGCATGCCGGTGAGCCGTTGCAAAGGCTGAGGAAGGAGCTTTAGCAAGCCGGTCTTTTCGGCTAGCGCGATCAATCCCAATTGCTGCGCAATCCGGGCCGGCCGCAAGAGCCGTCGCATCCGGTCGGGATACGGAAACACTCCAAACAGAATCCTGCGACGGAACCAATCGCCGCCTGCCGACGGTTCTAACCTTTCGTGTTTGTCACCGGAAACATCCGGTTCAGCCGGCGCCGCCCCTGAGAGGTGTTCCGCGGACAATTGCTCCATTGCCACGCGGAAAGGCTCGATCAACCGGCCGTATTGCACGCCCGATGGACAAGCCGTCTCACAAGCCCGGCAATCGAGACACAAATCGAGGTGCCGGCGAACCGACGCCGTCAATTCCAAGCGACCGTCGGTCACCGCCCGCATCAAATAGATACGTCCGCGCGGACTATCGTTTTCATCACCGAGTTCGAGATACGTTGGGCAAGCGGACGTGCACAATCCGCAATGCACGCAATCCAGAAATCGCCGATAATCGATTCCTTCGCCCGGATTCGTGGGCTTGGAACTCCGTAGGTCAAGCTTTCCAGCCTGACTTGCCGGCCGTATCTCGGTCAATGCTCCAACGGCGCCGCTCAAGGGTTCCGGGGCGCTACTCGAAGGTTTTACCGCACTGCTCATAGCGATACCGTCAGGCTCAAAAGCCCGGCCTACGAATAAACAAATCTTCCCGGATTCAACAAATTCTTCGGATCGAATTGCCGATGGACGGCTTCCATCAGCATAGCAGCCTGGGCGGGGCGGCCCCAGACGGCCTGCCGAGTCAATTCGCTCACTTGCGAACACGACAAGATCACGGCGCTGCCGCCGACTTGCTGCGCTGCCGGCTGCAATCGGCCGATCCAAAGCCGCGAAATCCCGCCGCTGGGAAACGACGGCATTCGCACCACGATGACGCCGTTGCCGGCGTGGGCCTGCACCGAGCAGTCGGGCTGAATTTCGCCGGCCAGCCGAATCATCTCGATCGTCCGGCTAGCCGGCACGTTGATCTTTGCCACCAAACCAGCATTGGGGACTGGCTCGTTTTGCGGTGCCTTGGGAGCAAAATGTGGCTGTCCCCCTTCGCGCGCGGCCGGAAACTCCCGCAGCCGCTTCCACAGCGACTCGGCCCGCTCGGGTGGCAACACATGCGCCGCCACACCGAACGCCCGCCATTCGTCGGCCAGCGTCGCCGTCATCGATTGCACTTCGACCGCTGTTCCTTCGAGCGCGATGACCAGTTGACCAAACCCGCTGCCAGTTTGTGCCGGTTCGATTGGCTCGAGCGCCGGCTCGTCCTCCCACGCCGGTCCGGCAAGAAGCTCGATGGCCGTGGGGCTGGTGCGCGATGCAACCAATCCAGCCAGTAGCTGTTCGGCCTGCTCGTGATCGCGCAATCGGCAGGCCACGAGTGCCGAACTTTCGGGAAGCGGCTTCACCTTCAGCGTCGCCTGCGTGATGACGCCGATGGTACCCAAAGATCCGACGAGCAGCTTGCAAAAATCGTAGCCTGCGACATTTTTGACGACTCGCCCGCCCCCTTTGAATTCCATTCCGCGGCCGTCCACCACCGAGATGCCGATCACGTAGTCGCGGATCGTGCCATGCCCGTAACGCAAGGGGCCGGAAGCGTTCGTCGCGATGACGCCGCCGAGCGTCGCTCGTTCGGCCTGCGGCACGTCGACCGGCAGGCGTTGCCGCTGCTCGGCCAGCGCGGCGGCAAGGACCGACATCTTGATGCCGGCTTCGACCGTGATCGTCATATCCCTGGCGGGATAGTCTACGATTCGATCGAGCCGGGCGAGCGAGAGCCCCAAGCCGGGCGCTCGCGCCGGCAAGCCGTAATCCAGGCTTGTGCCGCCGCCGATCGGATAGAGTGGTGTGCCATCGGCGGACGCCTGCCGCAGCGCGCCGGCCAGCGCCGCTGAATCGGGCGGCGCGACTGTTCCGGTCAATGGCAAAAGCTCGCTGGCGGTGTGGCTCATCGGTCGGCCTGCGGTTTTTTATAGCGCCGCCCGGCGACCGGGACGGATTTGTTCCATGCCGCAGCCGCCGGCCGTCGGCAACATTTTGCATGGGTTCAGGCGGTTTTCGGGATTGAACGCAGTCCGCAAGTGCTCCATCGCGGCAAGATCATCGGCGGTAAACATTTTTGCCATGTAGCGAATTTTTTCCACGCCGATCCCATGCTCGCCGGTGACGCTGCCGCCGCAGTGGATACACTCATCCAGAATTTCGCCGCTGGCTTGAAGCACTCGCTCGATCGCCCCCGGCTCGCGCTCATCGTAAAGAATGATCGGGTGAATATTGCCGTCGCCGGCATGAAACACGTTTACGATCCGCACGCGATGTTTCTCGCCAATCGCAAGAATGCGCCGCAAGATATGAGGCAATTTGGTCCGCGGCACCACACCGTCTTGCGTGCAATAGTTCGGGCTCAACCGGCCGATCGCGCCGAAGGCTTGCTTGCGGCTCTTCCACAATAATTGCCGCTCGGTTGCATCGGCCGCGAACTGCACATTGCGGGCACCGCACTGCCGGCACAACTCGGCCACGACGTCGCGCTGCGCGTCCAGGCCCGCCTCAAGCCCATCCACTTCGATCAGCAGCACGGCCTGCGCATCGAGCGGAAAACCGAAATGATACGCCTGTTCAACCGCTGCGATGATCCCCTGATCCATCATTTCGATGGCTGCCGGAATGATCCCCGCGCCGATGATTTGGCTGATCGTGTCGGTGGCTTCATCGATCGTATCGTACACGGCCAGCATCGTCCGGCAGCCCTGGGGATTGCGGGTGAGGCGGACCCAGATTTTGGCAACAATCGCGAGCGTCCCTTCGCTGCCGACCAACGCGCCGACCAGATCGAGTCCGGGTGAGTCTTCTGCCGGACCGCCGCACTGGATCACGCGCCCGTCGGCCAAGACGGCCTCGAGCCCCAGCACGTGGTTGACCGTCACGCCATATTTCAGCGTATGCGGACCGCCAGAATTGGTCGCCACGTTGCCGCCGATCGTGCATGCCCCTTGGCTCGATGGATCGGGCGCGTAGTGGTAGCCGGTTCCAGCGAGCGCTTGATTCAGCCAGGCGTTCACCACGCCGGGCTCGACCACGGCATAGCGATCGCGGAGATTGATCTCCAAGATGCGTTTCATGCGCGTCAGCACGATCATCAGGCCGCCGCCGACCGGCAGGCAACCGCCCGCCAGACTCGTGCCGGCCCCGCGCGGCACGATCGGGATTTCGTACCTCGCCGCCGCCCGCACCACGCGAGCGACTTCGTCGGTCGAACGCGGAAACGCCGCAATATCGGGCGAATTCTTTTCGATCTGATATCCGTCGCACTCGAAAACGAGCAAGTCCGATCCGGCATGCAACACGCCGCTCTGCCCGACGATTGCGCGCAGTTCGTCGGCAAGCGAAGCAAGAGTCGTGGGAGATCGCATGACCGGCACCGGGGAAGGCGTGACTCATAGATTATAGAGTCACACGGCGATGCCGCCAGCGGTGGAGCGATGCGAATCGGTGCCGGTGGTCCTACCAGATTTCCGGCACGAATGTCTGGTCGTTGATTGGCGGACGGACGTAGTGGCCTTGGCGAGGCCGCGGCGGCAGCTTGGCCGGCGTCGGCGTTAGGTCTTTGTAGGGGATCATGCTCAGCAAATGCGCAATGCAATTGAGCCGAGCACATTTTTTCGAATCTGCCTTGACGACATACCAGGCGGCTTGTTTGATGTCGGTGTGGGCGAACATCGCGTCCTTGGCCATCGAATATTCGATCCATTTCGCCCGCGATTCGACATCCATCGGGCTGAGCTTCCAACTGCGCGTCGGGTCCTTCATGCGCTTTTGGAATCGCCGCTCCTGCTCCTCATCGCTGACCGAGAACCAGTATTTGATCAATATGATTCCCGATCGGCAGAGCATCCGCTCGAATTCGGGACACGAGCGGAGGAACTCTTGATACTCGCCGTCGCTACAGAATCCCATCACGCGTTCGACGCCGGCGCGGTTGTACCAACTGCGGTCGAAGAGGACCATTTCGCCGGCGGCGGGAAGGTGCGGCACGTAGCGCTGGAAATACCAGCTCGACTTTTCGCGTTCCGTGGGCGTGCCCAGCGCGACAACCCGGCAGATACGGGGATTCAAACTTTCGGTGATGCGCTTGATGACCCCGCCTTTTCCGGCAGCGTCGCGTCCCTCGAAAATCACGACCACTTTCAAGCGCTCGTGCTTGATCCATTCTTGAAGTTTCACCAACTCGATCTGCAGCCGGGCAAGTTCCTTTTCGTAGACCTTTGTGTCGACTTTGTGCGGCTTGAGCCGGATATCGCTGGTGCCGAACGTGTCGTCGTCGTTCGGCCTTCCGTCATCACCGTCGGCCGATGGATCGCGATCGAGCAAGCCAACCTGCGAATTGGCGTTGGCGCCTTCGCCCGCGTGTTTGCCTTTCTTGTGTTGCTTATGCTTTCCCTTTTTCTGCTTCTTGTGCTTCTTGGCGTCAGTGATTTTTGCGATGTGTTCGGCAATTACGTCCATGGATTCACACTCTCTATGTTTTGAGCGATTGGCCGCGCGTGAAATCGACCGTGGCGAATGGGCTGGGTCGTCAAGGGGCGGAAAAAGCCGATTGCAAACAGTTGGTGGTCCGCCAGGTTGGCAGCCTATTCGAACGCGCGGGGTTGGCCGGTCGACTCCAATACGGCATCCCACAAATCGCCATGCGGATCGACCGTGTTTCGCTGGCGGATGGCAAGCTGCATGGGAACGTGCACGAATCGCCCGTGCCATCGGCCGACGAGCATCTCCGTCCGTCCGCACATCGCGGCGTGCACGGCGCCATGCGCCAAGCGGATGCAATAGCCGCTGTCGTAGGCGTTTGCCGGAACGCTTCGGATGGCGTAGCTGGGGTCGATATATTTTAGGTTTAGTTCGAGGCCCCGGCCGGCGAAATCTTCGGTGATCCGCTGTTTCAAAAGCAATCCCACGTCGTGCAATCGCGGATTGCCGGAAGCATCGGTTTGGCTGCTCGCCGAGCCGCACAACTCCTGCCCGGCTCCCTCGGCCGCGACGATCACGGCATGCCCGCGCTGCTCGATTCTTTTCCGCAGCGCCGCGAGCAGGCCGCGTTCTCCGTCGAGGCGAAATGGCACCTCGGGAATGAGCACGAAATCGGCATCGTTGATCGGCAGCGAGGCATAGCAGGCGATGAAGCCGGATTGCCGGCCCATCAGCTTTACCAGCCCGACGCCGTTCGGGGCCGACTTGGCTTCGACGTGCGCGATGCGAATTACCTTGGCCGCTTCGGAAAACGCGGTTTGAAAGCCGAAACTATGGTCGATGTACATGATGTCGTTGTCGATCGTCTTCGGGATTCCGACGACCGCGATTTTCTCGCCGCGGTTGGCGATCTCGGCGGCGATATTGATCGCGCCCCGGATCGTGCCATCGCCGCCGATGATGAACACGATGTTGGTGCACATCCGTTCGAGGCAATCGACCACCTCGGCGGCATCTTGCTGCCCGCGCGACGTGCCCAGCACCGTTCCGCCCGAGTCGTTGATATCGCTGACGCTCTCGGGCGTAAGATCCAAGACGCTGCGGCCATATCGTGCCACGAAGCCCTGGAAACCGTTGGAAAACCCATGGATTCGTCGCACGCCGTAATGAAACCATAGTTCCATCACCAGTGCCCGAATCACATCATTGATACCTGGGCAAAGGCCGCCGCAGGTGACGATTCCGACTCGCGTTTTCGAGGCGTCGAAAAAAATCTTCTTTCGCGGTCCCGCCGGCTCGAAAGAGGGCAGGTTGTCGATTCCGCAGCGCCGCTCGAGCAGCACTGAAACCTTATCGTCGAACAATACTCGGTCCGACTCGTCGACGTTGTGCATCGTCGGCCCACGGCCATTCAGGCGTTCCGCCAGCGGCGAATCGATCCGGCACGGGCCCAGCGATTTTACGACTAAATCTTGCGGTTCGACCACGACCATAGCTCCACCGAAAGCGCCGGCACGATGGAAACACTCTTCCGCCTTTTGCGCACCGAACCGGAAACGGCTTGGCAAACGACATGCCATCGCTGTTCGCGGACGCCGCCGACCGCAACCGGCCGCTCGATACGAAACGCTACGAGCCGGCATTCCCCGGGAAAAATCGGGATTCGGCCACGACGAATCGTCGTGTTTATTGAACCGCGTTGGCTCGCTTATTGGTCGGAGGGGCAACCGTGGCGCTGGGCCTTGTTCCTTTCGCGTGCATCGAATGCCGCAACATGTGGCAAGCCGCGATGCGAGGAGAACGTCCCACGAAGCAAAACCAATCGAAAATAGCGGCGATTGGCCTGCTTTCCCGCCATCGGCACGCCGCATGCCAAAGCGGCATGTGAATTGCCTTTACGCCGCCACGGCGGAGCTTTCTGGGCGGCGATACGCGCGCCCCCTTGCGCTCACGCCCATCCCCCTCTGGAATCGTCGCATCGAGAAGGCCCTTCAATCTATGAGCACCAATGTCATTCCGGCGGACGGATCGCTTCTTTGGACTCCCGAGGAAATCAACCACCTGGTGTCGCATAACGGCACTCCGGCAAAGACGCTCGACAACATCGTGCAAATGATTCAGCACCGGTTCGAAACCGATGTATGCTCGGTCTATCTGCTCGAGCCGGACCGGGCAAATCTTGTCCTCGCCGCGACGGTGGGATTGCGGCCCGACAGCGTCGGCCGGGTGCGGATGCGATTGGACGAAGGGCTGGCCGGGCTGGTCGCCGAGCAGTTCAAGCCGCTCATGGTGGAAGATGCCGCCCGGCATCCGCGATTCAAATACTTCCGCGAATCGGGCGAGGACCAGTACCGCTCGTTCTTGGGCGTGCCGCTGGTCGACCGCGGGCTGTTGCAGGGCGTACTGATCGTGCAAACCGCCGAATCGCGCACATTCTCGGAAGAAGAAATGCAGTTGATGGTCGACGCCGGAGCCCAACTCGGGCCGCTCATCAGCGAAACGCGGATGCTCGAGCAGTTCGTCGCTCCGTCGTACCACCGCTTGTGGGCCTTGGCGCGAAACCTTTGGTGGAGTTGGGACCATGAATCCGCGACGCTGTTTCGCGATCTCGATCCCGTGCGCTGGCGGCAGGTGGATCACAATCCGATCGCTCTGTTGGAAGGCATGTCGATCGAGATGCTCGAGCAGCGGGCTTCGCAATTGGTGCTCCACAGCCGCATCAACTACACGTTTCGCCGGATGCAGGAATATTTGAATTCGACAAAAACCTGGGGCGCTCGCCATGCCGGAGTTCTTTGGGCTCGCCCCGTGGCGTATTTCTCGGCCGAGTTCGGGCTGCATGAATCGGTGCCGATTTATTCCGGCGGCCTGGGGATCTTGTCCGGCGACCATATCAAGAGCGCGTCGGATTTGGGAATTCCGCTGATCGGCGTCGGGCTCTACTACAACCAAGGCTATTTCCGCCAGCGGCTCGATATCGAAGGCTGGCAGCAAGAAGACTATCTCCATGTGAACGACGCGATGTTGCCGGTGCAGCCGGCCATGGGCAAGGACGGGCAACCAGTGCTCGTGCGGATTCAAACGCGCTCGGCGGAGATCACCGCGCGAGTAATGCGTGTGTCGGTCGGCCGAAATGCACTACTCCTGCTCGATTCCGATGTCGACGGCAACCAACCAGAGGACCGCGAACTCACAAGCCGGCTTTACGGCGGCGATAATCGCGTGCGCATCCGCCAGGAGTTGCTGCTCGGAGTCGGCGGCGTGCGAGCGCTGCGGGCGATGGGGATTTCGCCCGGCGTGGTGCATCTCAACGAAGGGCACAGCGCCTTTGCCTCACTAGAATTGGTCCGCCAGCGGATGGCCGAAGAGGGGTTGCGGCTCGACGAGGCGATCCGTCGCGTCGCCTGCCAGACCGTTTTTACCACGCACACCCCCGTTCCTGCGGGGCACGACCGCTTTTCGGCCCATCTGATCGACGAGCATCTCGGCCCGATCCGCGACGCCATGGGGATGGCCCACGATCATCTGATGGCCCTGGGCCGCGTCGATCCCTATAACCCGGGCGAGGATTTTTGCATGACCGTCTTGGCGCTCAAGCTTTCGCGCCGGGCCAATGCCGTTTCTTCGCTGCATGGGCAAGTCTCGCGAAGCATGTGGACCGGTCTGTGGAGCAATCGGCCGGAGGAGGAAGTGCCGATCGGGCACATCACCAACGGCGTGCACGTGCCCACTTGGCTCGCGCCGCAGATGCGGCAGGTCTATGATCGCCATCTCGGTTCCGATTGGCCGGTGCGAGCGAGCGAGGCCTCTTTGTGGGACACGATCGACACGATCGACGACGGCGAACTGTGGGAGACGCATCAGGCGCTCAAAGCACGTTTATTGAACTTCGTCCGCCGCCTTGCCGTGCGCCAGGCCGAACGGCGCGGCGAAGGGGAAGAAGCCCTCGCCCAGTTGCGGCGTGCGCTCAGCTACGATGCCCTAACGATCGGCTTCGCCCGCCGCTTCGCCACATACAAACGGGCGACTCTGATTTTCGAAGATATCGAACGGATCGCGGCGCTCGTGAACGATCCGCAAATGCCGATTCAATTCGTTTTCGCCGGCAAGGCGCATCCCCATGACGGACCCGGCAAGAAGCTACTGCAATACATCGCCCGGCTGACGCGCGACGCTCGCTTCCTCGGCAAAGTGGTGTTCGTCGAAGATTATGACATCAACGTCGGCCGGCATTTCGTGCAAGGCGTCGACGTATGGCTCAACAATCCGCGGCGACCGCTCGAGGCCTCGGGCACGAGCGGCGAAAAAGTCGTGCTCAACGGTGGATTGAATCTTTCGATTCTCGACGGCTGGTGGGCCGAGGCCTACGACGGCTCGAACGGTTTCGCGATCGGCGGCGGCGAAACGCACACCGTCACCGACGTTCACGACTCGCGCGATCAGGCGGCCCTGCTCTCGACGCTCACGAATGAAGTGATTCCGCTCTATTATCGCCGCGACCGCGATGGCATTCCCCGGGCCTGGATCAAACGCATGAAGCGCGCCATTCGCACGATGGGCTGGCGCTTCAGCGCCGACCGCATGGTGATCGACTACGTGCTCAAAAGCTACATCCCCGCCGCCGGCGGCACCAGCAGCGACATGACGCGGATGTAGGCATCCCCGAGCCCGCAGCAAGGATGGAACGTGTTTTCGTCCTTGCTAGCGCGGCGGGCTCGGCGGCCCCGCGGGATTTGCGAGCAATTCGATCTCGCGCACATATTCCTCCGGGAGGCCGTGTTCGTTCGCGCCCGACAGGATTATCTGCAAATACCAGTCGCTCGGGCGGCGGCCTTCGACCATGAACCGCTCGCCGCCGACGTATACTTGAGCCTGCAATTGCTCGCCCGCCGCCGTCTGGACCTCGACCACTTCGCGTGAATAGCAGCCGTCGGACACGCATTCGTACTCGTCGAGCGCTGCCAGCGCCGCTGGCGCGCATCGGTAAACAACGCCCCACACGACGCCGCCCGGAGTTGGCATGATATTCGCATACGTCTCGACGCCGTCCGTATCCGTGTTGTTGAAGACCAGGCGGAAGTCTTTCAACTGGGCAACACTTGCGTCGCGGATCGGTCCTGTGCGCCTCTGCATCCGCTCCATCGATAGGTTGCTCCCGTAGGCGAAATACCATCGATCGGCGGTTGTCATGCGATCTCCTTGTCGGTCGTAGAGCCTTTAACCTACCGCCCGCCACCAATTCCTCAAGCCTTTCATCGAGACACGTGCGACTATGTTGATCCGAGTTGGCTCCGAAATCGTATTCACCTATCCCGCCCCCACGGCCGTGCTCTTGATGCTTCATACGCATCCGTCGCGAGCGCCGACCATCCGCAAGCCGGAGCATTTGGAAATCGATCCCTACGTGCCGGTTGAAGAATATTTTGACTCCTATGGGAATCGTTGCTGTCGGGCGGTCGTGCCGGCCGGGCGCGTTGTCTATCGCAACGGCGCGATCGTGGAAGACTCGGGGCTGCATGATTTGCAAGTTCCCACGGCGAGACAAATCGCCGTCGAAGATCTGCCGTTCGACACATTGCGGTTTCTGCTGGCGAGCCGCTATTGCGAAGTCGATAGCGAGTTGAAAGACATGGCATGGCAGTTTTTCGGGCAGATCACACCAGGTTGGCCGCGCGTGCAGGCAATTTGCGATTTTGTTCACCAGCACATCCGTTTCGATTATCAGCAGGCGCGATCGAGCCGGACAGCGCTGGAAGCGTATCGCGAGCGAACCGGTGTCTGCCGCGACTTCACACATTTGGCGATCACCCTTTGCCGTTGCTTGAATATCCCGGCCCGATATTGCACGGGCTATTTGGGCGACATCGGCGTGCCGGTGATGCCCTATCCGATGGACTTCAGCGCTTGGTTCGAAGCCTATTTGGGCGGCAATTGGCATGCGTTCGATCCGCGCAATCATATTCCGCGGATCGGACGAATCTTGATGGCCCGCGGCCGCGACGCCGCGGACGTTGCCATCACGACCACGTTCGGGCCCAATCAACTTCAAACTTTCCAGGTCTGGACCGACGAAGTTTCGGAAGTGCCGGCATATGCGCAATGACCCCTGTGAAGCCCGCAGTTCGGATCGAGCGCCGTAGCCCGAAGCGTTGGCGAGGACGACCGGCGACAGCCCGCGACGTTCGCTGCCACTTACGCGGATCGATTTCGCGTGCTAGCAGCGGTTCTGTATCCGTTCAGACATTCGTCATTGGTGCTTCGTCATACATATAGACATTTGGTCATTCGTATTTCCCTGCTGCCGTTGCGTGAATTGCCGAAATCTTGTATTCTTCCGCGCCGAATGGAGGCGTCGGTCAGGCTTTCTAGCCTGACATTTGCGGCCGGCCACGTCAGTCTAGAAAGCCTGACGCAAGGGTGGCGCGATTCAGGGAGGAATCTGTATGCGATATTTTGCCGGGATGGCGTGGGCGGCGGCGATTTCTATTGCGATTTTATGGGGCGTGTCGGCCAACTCGGCGCCGCCGCCGGATCCGGTGCCCGACACCTCATCCGCTGCCGCACTGTCGCCGCGATCGGCGCCCACGTCCCCGTCCGTTTCAACTCCGAGGACGGCGTTGCCGGGTTCGCCATCGAGTTCGACGGCGGCCGCGGCCCCGAAAACCGCGATTCACGAAGCGCAATGGATCTGGTCGCCCGCCGCCGATGAGCATCCAAAGTCGAGCGTGCCGCTGGGCACTTGCTATTTCCGCCGCAGCTTTGAGATGACGCAGCCCGAGGCGGGCGAAGTGCAAATCACCGCCGACGAATCGTATGAATTGTATGTCAACGGCCGAAAGGTCGGCGAAGGCCACAACTGGCACGTGATGGATGTCCACGATATCACGCGCTTTCTAAAGGCCGGCCACAATACGATTGCCGTGCTGGCCAACAAGACCGACTTTGGGCCGGCCGGATTGGCCGCTCGCGTGTTGGTCAAAAGCGCCGGCGACACCTGGGTGTCGTATCTGACCGGTTCGTCGTGGAAGACGAGCCAGAAGGAATTCGTCGGCTGGGCACAAACGCGATTCAACGAAACGCAGTGGCTGCCGGCCCGCGAAATCGGGCAATTTGGTGTCGTCAAGCCGTGGCTCGACGAAATGCAATTGGCGCATGGACTGGGAAGCCGGTTCAAGATCAGCGAAGAATTTCGCGTCGAGGCGGTCGTCTCATCGCAAGACACCGGCTCGTTGATCGCGATGGCGTTTAACGAATTCGGCGATATTTTGGCATCCCGTGAAGGGGGCCCGCTGCTGATCGTTCGGCCGGCGAAGGCGGGCCTGCCGCCGAGCAAAGTGTCGGTGTATTGCGATCAGGTGAAAAGCATCCAGGGAATCTTGCCATTGAACGGGCAAGTGTTCGTCGTCGGCGCGGGTCCGCAAGGAACCGGTTTGTATCGCATTTCCGAACCCGGAACCGCTCCGCTGGCGACGCCGCCCAATGAGACCAACCCCACGGCCGCCGCGCCCAATGCGCCGGCGCCGACCGCGGCCGCCCCAGCTACGCTGCCCGTGGATAAGCCATCTGGCGCAACTAGCGCGCCGTCTCCGGCCGCATCGATTCCATCGTCGTCGCGCAGGGGCCCTTCGAGTCCGTCCGCGCAAAATAGCCGACCGCATTCCGATAGCGGAGTGATTCTGGCCTCTGCGGTGGTGGAAGCGACAGACGAAGAGCCGGCCGCGGCAAACATAAGCGAACTGAAGCCACTCAAAGAATTGCCCGACGACAATCACGAGAAATTGGTCGCGCCGCCACACAAGGCTACCGTCGTTCGAGCCAAACAAGTCGATCTCGTGCTGAAATTCACCGGTGAAATGGCCGAACATGGTCCGCATGCGCCGGTGCTCGGGCCCGATGGGTTGATTTATGTCTTGATGGGCGACCACAGCAAGCCGGTTCATGCCGACGATCCGGCCAGCCCCTATCATCATCCGTATGAGGGCGATCTGATCTCGCCGCGCTACGAGGATCCGAACGGCTATGGCGTCGGCGTCAAAGCGCCCGGCGGAAGGATCATTCGCACGGATGCCTCGGGCAGCTTCTTCGAAACCTTTGCGGCCGGCTTCCGCAATCCCTATGGCTTCGCCTTCACGCGCACCGGCGAATTGATTACGCACGAGTCCGACATGGAATGGGACGTCGGCGAGCCGTGGTATCGGCCGACGCGATTGCTGCACGTCGTGGCCGGCGGCGACTACGGCTGGCGCAGCGGCTGGGGTGCCTGGCCAACTTATTTCTACGACAGTCTGCCATCGATCGGCGAAACGGGTCGCAGCTCTCCCACGGCCGTCGTGGCCTACAACCACATGATGTTTCCCCGCCGGTTCCAAAACACGCTGTTTGTCGGCGATTGGTCGCGCGGGCGGATTCTCAATGTTCGGCTTAAGCCGTCCGGGGCGAGCTACACCGCCGAGAGCAGTGTGTTTCTTGAAGGCAAACCACTGAATGTGACCTACCTGGCGATCGGGCCCGACGGAGCACTTTATTTCTGCACCGGCGGGCGCGACACGGAAGGCGGCATCTACCGCATCGTCTGGAACGGGAAAGTGCCGGAATCCGCGCTGCCGGTCCGCGAAGGAATGCGCGCGGCGATCCAGCAACCACAACTCGATAGCGCTTGGGCTCGGCAGCGCGTTGCCGTCATCAAGCAAAAACTCGGCGCGGCGTGGGATGCTGAGTTGCCCACGATCGCCAATAACGACAAAAACCGGCCTGAAAGCCGCTGCCGGGCGCTCGAGCTGATGCAATTGCTTGGGCCCTTTCCCGGCTCGGCAGAGTTGCTGCGCCTGTCGCGCGATCCCGACGATTCGGTTCGGGCGAAAGCCGTGTATCTGATGGGCATCCATGCCGATGAAGCCACCGGAGCTCGGCTTGTCGAACTTTTGCGCGACCCGAATCCGCTTGTGCAGCGAGTGGCCTGCGAGTCGCTGGTGCGCGCCGGCCAGCGAGCGACGTGGGCCGATCTCGTGCCGCTTTTGGTGTCGCAAGATCGATATGTCAGCTACGCGGCAACCCGAGCGCTCGAGCAGATTCCGAAGGAAGGCTGGCAAGCCGCGGCGTTGGCGGCCAAGAACCAGCGGCTGTTTCTCCAAGGCGCGTTGGCCCTCGTAGTAATGGACCCCGATCGAGCCACAGTCGACGCGATATTGGCCCGCGTTCAGAAGACTCTGGACGGCTATGTCACCGATCCCGATTTCCTCGATCTGCTGCGATTGACCGAACTCGCGTTGGAGCGCGGCAAGCTCATGCCGAGCGATGTGCCCACGCTCGGCGCGCGGCTTGCCAACGAATATCCCGCGGGCGATCGCGTGATGAATCGCGAATTGATTCGGCTGATGGCATTTTTAAAAGAACCGTCGGCCAACGCGCGGATGATTCAGCAGTTGCAAGATCCGGATCTGCCGGCGGAAGAAAAGCTGCATCTCGCGCTCATGGCCCGGTTCATTCCAAACTGGACTACGTCGCAGAAATTCGCGCTGTTGAAATTCTACGAATCGGCCCGTTCGCTGCCCGGCGGCCATAGCTTTACGGGCTATGTCGAAAACGTCTCGCGCGATTTCTTCGTCAGCCTCACCGACGACGAGCGAGCCCAAGTGCTCACGCAAGGAACCAAATGGCCCAGTTCGGCATTATCGGTGCTCGCGAAATTGCCCGACGACCCCGGCGCCGAAACGCTGGCCCAGCTTCAATCGCTCGATCGCAATTTGGAATCGATGAGCGGCGAGCCCGTGCGCCGGCTGCGAATCGGGATCGTCGCCGTTCTTGGGCACAGCGGCAATGCGGCCGCGCAGGCTTATTTGCGAGAGCTCTACGATCGCGATCCGGAGCGGCGCGGATTCATCGCCATGTCGCTCGCCGAGCATCCCAATGGCGACAATTGGCCGGTGCTTGTTAAGTCGTTGTCGATCGTCGAAGGCGCATTTGCCCAGCAGGTGCTCTTGAAATTGGCCTCGGTGGATCGTAAGCCCCAGGGTTCGGAACCGATGCGGCAGGCGATTCTCTGCGGACTAAAGCTCGGCGACAACGGCGGCAAACTGGCCGTGCCGCTCCTGGAGCGTTGGGCCGGCAAGAAGCTCAGCTTCGCCGAGGACAAATGGGACACGGCGCTCGCCGCCTGGCAAGCATGGTTCGCCTCGAAGTATCCCGATCAGCCCGAGGCGAAGCTGCCGCAGGATTCGAACGCCAATCGCTGGACGATGGAAGAATTGCTTAGCTACCTGTCGTCGCCGGAAGGATCGGCCGGCGATGCTCAGCAAGGGGCCACCGTGTTCGAAAAAGCGAATTGCGTCAAATGCCATCGCTTCGGCGAACGAGGCGAAGGCGTCGGGCCGGATCTGACGAATGTCAGCCGCCGGTTTCAGAAAAAAGAAATCCTCGAATCGATTCTCTTTCCGTCGCAAGTGATTTCCGATCAATACGCCAGCAAAACGATCGTGCTCACCGATGGCCGCATCATTTGGGGCCTCGCCTCGACCCAGCCCGACGGTTCGATCGTCGTGTTGCAATCGAATACTCAACGGATCACGATCGCCAAGGACGAGGTCGACGAGATTCGCGCGTCGAAAAAATCGGCGATGCCCGAGGGCCTGATGAACGCCCTGACGCTCGAAGAAATCGCCGACCTGTTCGCGTATCTAGAACAATCCCCCGACGCGAAAATCAGCAACCGCCGCACGCAAGCGGAGCGATAAGCCACCGATTCGGTTCCGACCGCCGCAGTTTTTTTCGTAGTCCAGGCGTTTTACGCCTGGGTCGCCGTGCCAAAAAGAGTTTGCGCTTTCAGCCCCGTTTCACGGGGCTTACCCCCGCCGGGCTTCACCCATCGGATGTTGAAATCGCGCGGTCGGCGATTGGCTAAAGCCGCGGATCGAGAAGCCCGCTAGAAGCGGGCTGAAATCGGCGTTGTGGCGATTCGCGAACCCAGCCGTGAACGGCTGGGCTACGCAAAAAAATGCGCGTCGGGCCGCGACAGTTTCGCGGCCGCCTTAGCTGAGCAGCCCGCGAACGACGTTGCCATACACGTCCGTCAGCCGGAAGTTGCGGCCTTCGTGGAGGTAGGTCAGTTTCGTGTGGTCGAGGCCCATGCAGTGCAGGATCGTGGCTTGGAGATCGTGCACGTGCACCTTGTCTTCCGCGACATGATAGCCCAGGTCGTCGGTCGAGCCGTAGGTGAAGCCGCGCTTGACGCCGCCGCCGGCCATCCAGATCGAAAAGCAGTGCGGATGATGATCGCGGCCCAAGAATTTTGATCCGCCGCGGGCTTCGTTCATCGGCGTGCGGCCGAATTCGCCTCCCCACACGATCAGCGTGCTATCCAGCAGGCCTCGTTGCTTCAAATCCTGCACCAACGCGGCGCTTGCGCGATCGGTTTGCCGGCAGCGCTCGGGAAGCGAATGGATGATGTCGTCGCCGGGGTTCGTGCCGTGGCTGTCCCAACCCCAATGGTAGAGCTGGACGAATCGCGTCCCACGCTCGACAAGCCGCCGGGCCAGCAGGCAATTGTTCGCGAACGACACCCTGCCCGGCTCCGTGCCATAGAGCTCGTGGATGTGGGCCGGCTCGCGGCGGATGTCCATCAACTCGGGCACCGAGCTTTGCATGCGGTAGGCCAGCTCGTATTGCTGGATGCGGGTAAGCGTTTCAGGGTCGCCGATCTCGGCCAATTGCATGCGGTTCAGATCGCCGAGCGCATCGAGCGAACGGCGGCGGCGCTCGGCATCCATGCCCGGCGGGTTCGACACATACAGCACCGGATCGCCTTGCGAGCGGAATTGCACTCCCTGATAAACGCTCGGCAGAAAGCCGCTTCCCCAAAGCGACGTGCCGCCATCGGGCCCGTTCGGCCCGGAGAGCAGCACGACGAAGCCGGGCAAATTCTGATTCTCCGTGCCCAAGCCATACGTGAGCCACGAGCCCATGCTGGGCCGGCCGATCGTCGCCGAACCGGTGTTCAAAAAAATCTGGGCCGGGGCATGGTTGAATTGATCCGTGACCATCGAGCGGACGACCGTGATATCGTCGGCCACTTTCGCCAAGTGCGGCAGCAATTCGGAAAGCTCGACCCCGCCGCTGCCGTGCTTCGTGAATTTGTACGGCGTGCCGAGCATCTTGGGCACGCCGCGGATGAACGCGAACCGCTCCTTCTTGTAGAGCGATTCGGGGCACAATTGCCCGTTCAATTCGATCAGCTTGGGCTTGTAGTCGAATAGCTCCGGCTGCGACGGAGCGCCGGCCATGTGCAGGTAAATGACGTGTTTGGCCTTGGCCGGAAAATGCGGCGGCTTCGGCGCGAGCGGATCGGCGGGCAGTTGTGGAACCGGCGGCGGCTCGGCAAACAAGCGATCATTGGCCAGCGCGGCCAAAGCCAATGTGCCGATGCCGGCGCCGCTGCGCTGAAAGAAATAGCGGCGCGTGATGGCCTTAAGTTGCTCGATATGCGGGTCCATTTTTCGCTCGGTCTTTCAACTCATGTTCAGCGTTTCGTCCAAATTCAAGAGCACATTGGCGACGACAGTCCAGGCGGCGAGTTCGGCGCTGCTGGCCGCAGAGCTTGCGGTGGCGGCTGAGCCGGCCATTTCGCGCGCCGCCTTTGGATCCTTTGCAAAACGCTCGACCTCCGCTCGATACAGCGACAACAGGCGATCGAGTTCGGCTGAGGTCGGTCGGCGAGCGAGCGTGAGCCGGAAACCGTATGTCGCTTCGGCCGCCGGATCGTTCGAAATCTTCGCCATTCGCGCGGCGAGCGCTTGTGCCGCTTCGATGTAGACCGGATCGTTCAACACCGTGAGCGCTTGCAACGGCGTGTTGGTTCGCGGCCGGCGCACGGTGCACACTTCGCGGCTCGGCGCGTCGAAGCTCATGAACGATGGATACGGACTCGTCCGCTTCCAAAACGTGTACAACCCGCGCCGATAGCGATCTTCGCCGTTGCTCGTCGACCAACGATCGCCGCTGTAGGGCGAATTCCAAATCCCGTCGGGCATCGGCGGCATCACGCTCGGCCCGCCGATCTTCGGGCTCAATAATCCCGACACGGCCAGCGCTTGATCGCGGACCATCTCGGCCTCGAGCCGCACCCGCGGTCCGCGCGCCAAAAGCCGGTTCTGCGGATCGCGGGCAAACAACTCGGGAGATACGCGCGGCGATTGCCGGTACGTGGCCGAGGTGACAATCAGCCGGTGCATCGCTTTCATATCCCAACCGCGGCGGACGAACTCCGTCGCCAGCCAATCGAGCAATTCGGGATGCGAGGGAGGGTCGCCTTTGGTGCCGAAGTCTTCCACCGTGGCCACGATGCCGGTGCCGAAATGGGCCGCCCACATGCGATTTATTGTCACCCGGGCCGCCAGCGGATTGCCGGGCCCGACGAGCCAGCGGGCGAGATCGAGGCGGGTCAAGTGCGCGGAGAGAGGGCGCGCGGGGAGGGGGACAGGCACATTTTTCTCACCGGGCATCGAAAAATGAGCCAGTCCCCGAGCGCTGATCGAACCAATTGCGGCGGGAACGCCCGGCTCGACTTCCTCGCCCGGATTCAGAAAACTTCCGCCGACGAACACATGCGTTTTTCGCGGCGCCGGCAATTCCTGCATCACGAGCGTGGTCACTCGCTCGGCTGCGATTTTCTTTCGTAGCGCGGCAATGCGATTTCGAGCCGGATTCAATTCGGGCGCGATCGAACGGTAGAACGCGGCCCGGCCATCCTTTTGGTGCACTCCTTCAAGGTCGCGCGCCGCGGCGACCGTCGAAGCGAGCCACACTGGCAACGGCGAAAGCGTCGCGCGTTCGAATTCCGCCTGGCCGCTCGCCAATTCGGTCGTCGGGGTGGAAATCGCCTGCTCAAGCCGCGCGAGTTCGGCGCGATCGGTTTTTTCCGCTGGCGAGGGGACTTCCAACTCCGGCGCGGGGCTCGAGCCGGAATCGGCCGTGTTGTTGAAAAACGCCATGAATTCGTAGTATTCCTTCTGCTTCAGCGGATCGTATTTATGGCTGTGGCATTGGCAGCAGCCCAGCGTCGTGCCGAGCCAAACGGTCGCAGTGGTGTTCACCCGGTCGATGATCGCGTAGACGCGATATTCCTCGGGATCGACGCCCCCTTCGGTGTTCGTCATCGTGTTGCGGTGGAATCCTGTGGCGATGCGGTCTTCGAGCGTCGCCCCGGGAAGCAAGTCGCCGGCAAGCTGCTCGATCGTAAAGCGGTCGAAGGGCATGTTTTGGTTCAGTGCGTCGATCACCCAATCGCGATAGGGCCACATCGAACGGCGCGGGTCTTTTTCATATCCGTCGGTGTCGGCATAGCGAGCCAGATCGAGCCACGGCCTGGCCCAGCGCTCGCCATAATGCGGCGATTCGAGCAGCCGATCGACCACTCGCTCATAGGCATCCGGCCGAGTGTCGGCCACGAACGCATCGACTTCTTCCGGGGTCGGCGGCAGGCCGATCAAATCGAGCGACACGCGGCGGATCAAGCGCGGCCGATCTTCCTCCGGCGACGGCGAAAGCTTTTCGCGCCCGAGCCGGGCGAGAACGAAGCGATCGATCTCGTTTCGCGGCCAATGAGCGAATTTGCCGGAACCGTTGATGACCGGCAGCGTCGGGCGCACCGGTCGCTTATACGACCAGGGAATCGCCGCTGTTGCCGCCACTGCATCGGCCTGCTTCGGCCATTTCGCTCCTTGATCGATCCATGCCCGCAATAGCCCGACCTGTTCGGCCGAGAGCCGTTCGCCTTCGCCGTCGGGAGGCATGAGCGTGTCGGAATCGAGGCCCGAGACGTAGTGGATCAGCCGGCTCTCCGCGCTTTTGCCCGGCTCGAATTCCTTGCCGCTATCGCCGCCGGCGAATGCCGCGTCGTGCGTGTGCAGGCTCAAGCCGGATTCGTGCTTGGCGGCGCCGTGGCATTTCCAGCAATGCGATTGGAAAAGGGGCTGAATGTCGCGGGCGAAATCGATTTGACGGTTTGCCGGCGGAGGCAGTTTCGAAACGTCGATCGTCGATCCCTTTGCCGCAGGCCGCTTGCGGGCCGCGTGCACTTGGACGGTCCCACAACATGCAAGAATTGCGGCAACCGCAGCGAATCTAAAGATTGCTCGGCAGGCGACCCGTGAAACAGCCATCAATGCAGTCTCCGGCAACGAGAGCAATCGCGGCAGCGAACCGAGGCGGGATAGAGCGGCAGGGATTCAACCAAATCGCCGAACACAGCCCCCGGGCGGGCCCCGGTAACTCCGACAACCGGCGAATCATTACTGTTATACCCCAAGGCGCGGCGAGAGGCGAACGTTTTGTCGGCCGAAGCGGGGCCGGCCGGGAACATTACGGCTCAAGCCAACGCCGTCCGCGCCACGGGAATTTCCCGCATGCTTGTCGCGGGATTGTTGCTGTCCTGATTTTGGCGCATGTAGACCGTCACCATCACAACCGCCAGCAGCACGCACAGCAGGATCAAGAAGATGCTGACGATCACAATCGTGTTGCTTTGCTTTCCCTTCGATCGAGCCGAATGAGCGAGGCCGCGAGGAGCGACGGCCGGCTTGGTTTCGATCAAAGCTTCAACCCAATCGTCGTCGGCAGCGAATGCCGGCGTTGCGACCGCTCCCTGAGTTGCGGCTGTATTTGCCGCGGGGACAGGGGCTAGCGAAGGAAACACCGCCGACGCACGCTTCCAATCGGGCCAGCCCTCTCGCCAAACCATCGAATCGGCCCCAATGCGGCGCTGGCCGAGCCATTGCCGCATGACGTCGCCTGCCGCCGGACCGAATTGTCCGCCCGAAGCAGGACGCACATACCAGACGGCCGCGGGCGCTTCGGCGGTCGGGTCGACGGCGCTGGCTGCGACTGCCGGCGACTGGGCGGTGTTGGGATGTGTGCCCATGATTGCCCCCCCGGCCAAATTCGGCGTGGCGCTCGAGGGAAATCCAGCTGCGGGCGCGACGGCTTGTCCGCCCGCTGCGCCAGGCGTGTTCAAACCCAATGGATTTAGCGCTGCCGGCGTCAATGGGGCGAACGACCGCACGAATACACCTGGCTGCATGGGGAGAGGTGTCGCAAGGCCTCGATTGGCGATGTTCTCATCGTGGCTTGAGCCGGCGCCATTGGTCGTGGGCCGGTTCGGCAAGTCTGCGACGGCTTCTGCGTTGAGGGACACAAGCGGCTGTTGAGCGGCGTTATCTGACGCGCTCGGCGCGGCCACTGCATCCGCTTCCGTGACGGCGGTGGCCATCCGTTCGCCCGGCGCGCGCACCGATTCCAGCGGGATTTCGAATCTGGCTCCGCAACGAGGACAGATGCCTCGCTTGCCGGCCAAAAACGTCTTCACGTTGAGCTTGTGTCCGTTCGGACAATAAAATCGTATGCCCATCGCGCCACCGAATCAGCATTGCAGAAGAGCGCTTTGAGGTGCGACAGCGGGCGCAGGAGGCGGCGTTGAACTTTTCGCTCGCCGCTCACCGCGTGCGTGCGACGTATGCCAACCGGCATTGCTGTCCAGTGCCTTTACCCGCGATCACGCCGGCGACGAATTGTATCGAAATCCTGCCGTGCCGGCCGCCTCTGCGCATCTCTTTACCCATTATACTGCCGAACGTTGCTGCAACAAATGATCGCCTGCTGCGGCGGCGGCAAGCCGCAGCACCGCTACCACCGCGACATTCCGAACATCTCTGGCTTTACTAGGCGAGTCGCCGGGCCGCGATTCACGCTGATCAACTCGGCTTGATTTGACAAACCCAGTCTCCTTGTAGAAACTAGATTTAGCTGCGAAGCCGTTCCGCGACTGCTCAGGGCGAACGTCGGATGGTGCCGTAGCCATTTTCGGGAAGCTCACGGCCCAGTTCAACTAGCCGCCAATTTCGGCTCGAACAGCGTTCATTCTCGCCGGTTATCGAGCGGGGGTTAGAAGGGCGAAACTGCACGGCCACACCGGCTGCCGGCCCCCTGCCTTGAGGCGGCAAGGTTCCGTCGCTCAGAGCAAGCACCCGTCCTACACTTTTCATCGTCGAGCGACAATTCACAGGAAATTTATTTGATGGAAGCGCAATCACGTCAGGGACCGATCGAGATCGCGTTCGTCGGTGATCTTACCGATAACGAAGCCGATCTCACCGACAAGCTGCTATCCGTCGAGCCGGGCGGGGAATGTACGCTGTATATCGATTCGCCGGGCGGAAGTCCGTATTGCGCGATGTCGCTGGTGTCGCTCATGCTCTTGCGGCGGATTCACGCCACCGGGATTGTGACCGGCGAATGTTCGTCGGCGGCGCTATGGCCCTTTGCGGCCTGTAAGCGCCGGCTGGTCACCCCGTATAGCGTGCTGCTGTTTCATCCGATGAAATGGCAAAGCGAAGAACACGTGGGGCTGTCCGAAGCCGCCGAATGGGCCCGCCATTTCGGAACGCTGGAAGGCGAGATGGATCAACTGCTGGGCGAGCTATTCAATGGCGCTGCCAATGGCGAGGTGAATCAGTGGATCGTCGCCGGCCGTTATGTTTCCGGCCGCGAATTGGCCGAGGCCGGCTTGGCCGAATTGATCGACGTTCGTTCCTTCAGCTTGCCGGAGACGAACGGTGCGGCTCAATTTCTTGCCCCCTCGAGCCGCAAGCGGCCCGCCGCGGCCCCCAGCCGCAAACGCCGCGGGCGGAGCTAAGGCTCGACGGAACGATAAGCCTTCCGTTTTTCAGCGCCTTCACCCTGCCCTCTTCCCTGCTTGCGATTACGCACAATATTGACGCGGGCCAGAAGGAAACATCTCGGCGAAATATCTCGGCCTGAAAGGCCGATTCTGCCAGCTGAGGGCGGAGCCGCGCACGCGGCAGAGGCCTGGGGCAATCGCCCGCACGACGCGTCCGCCCTGACGGGGCGGTTCAAGTAGGCGCCGCGAATTGCGGGAATGGCCCCTTCTGGGCCAGGCAACGCGTTGTATCACGTTCCCGGGGCTATGCCGCTCACGCGGCTTCGCCCTGGCCTGACGGAATGAGCCTTTCAGGCTCAGGTGTCACCGGCCCCAAAGGGCTTGCGAAAAACAGAAGTGGTTGCTGTATCGCATGAAGATGATGGGTAATCGTAAGATTCCCCGAGGCGGGGGATTGCCGCGTCTTGCCTTGTCGCTTAATTGCGGAAGCCGCCGTGGCAGTTATTGCAGGCTTGGGCGATCTTGCCGGCCGCGGCGCGGGCCTGGTCGTAGTTTTTCGCCTTTGCGGCCGAGGCAAGATCGATCGCTTGGTTTTCCATCTCGCGGGCAAAGCCCATGTAGCTCTTGTCGTCGGTGAAGTCGTATCCGTCGCGCTGGATCACCTCGCCGATCATGGCCACGATTTCGGCCTCATGCAGCACGCCGTCGAGATGTTTTGAGAAGTCGCCGGCGTTTGAGGTCCAGGGAGCCAGTCGGCCTCCTTGGGCAATATCCAAGCGGTGCATCAGGGGCGGGCGATTTGCCACCTTTGGCCAATTCGCCTTCGGCTCGGCCCCCGCCTTGGCGGGCAACGAGTCGCCGCGAATCAACGCCGCCAGATCGTCGGCCCGCAGCTTCGCATCGTTGAACGATTGGTCGGTGGCCACCTTGCAATTCACTCCCGATTGACCGAACACATCGCGCGCCGTAACGGCCTGGTCTTTCCAGCGCACATCGCCATCGTATTCTCCGATAACACCGAAGACGGTCGCCAAAATGCTGAAATCATCGCGTGCCCGTTTGAACAGATTTCCCTTAAAGTCGCTGGGGGTTTTGACGTTGTCTTTGACTTCGTTCTGGTAGTTCTTGATCTCATCCTGAAGCGTGTCGGCCGACACGATCTTGGACCAGGGCATTGCGCCGCCGGCCGGTGGCGCGGCGCCACCGCCGGATGGCGTCGATGAATTGCCCGCAGGGCCGCCGGGAATGCCGGCCGTTGCCGCGGGGCCCGAGCCGGCACTGAAATTCGGCCGTTCGCCTTCGAGCGTGCTGCGGGCATCGGAAAAAAACGCGTCGCGCACGCGATCGTCCCATTTGGGCGGCAAGGCTCGCTTTCGCGCAACGCCCGCCGGACCCTCGGCCACCAACCACCGGCCAGCAATGATTGTTCCCGAAATAGCGACCGCGAGCGCCATGCGGAAGAGCAGAGATTTCATAGTAGGCTGCGATCGTGGTGAAGGACCAGAATTCGATTGGCCTCGGCCGAAAACAACTCTCCACAGACCCTCTCCCCTTGCGGGAGAGGGCAGGGTGAGGGGGATTCAAAAAGCGGAAGTTATTTTTCGGCCGAGCCTTACCCGTAATGGTAATCGGCCGTTTGTTCTCCAGCTCTGATTATCCACGCTCGACTGCGGCGCGGCAAGTTGGATGCGGCAAACTCCTTTTGCGTATAATCGGGCATGATGAAGCGATCGCAATCCAATCGTCGGGAGTTTTTGCAAGGGAAGGCAGCCGCACGCGCAATCGCCGACGCGGCCCAACAAATCCCGCTCGGCGAACCAAGATCGCCCTCGGCGGGCAGCGCCGCGAATCCGGCCCGGAGCGACGCGCCAAGGCCTGTTGCAAATCCTGCCGCGGCGTCCGGCTATCTGCTCCGGATCGGTCGGCGGGCGATGGCCTGCGAGTTCGAAGTGTTGATCGGAGCGGGGCCCGATAGCGACGGAACCGAATTGGCCGTCGCGGCCTTGGATTTGGTCGATCGGCTCGAAAGTCAATTGACCGTTTACCGCGACACAAGCGAAATCAGCCGGTTGAACCGCTCGGCCTATGATCGCGATGTCGAAGTCGAGCCTCGGCTGTTCGAATTGCTTTCGACCGCGGTGGAAATACATCGGCGCACCGGCGGAGCTTACGACATCACGAGTGGACCGCTATCGCGGGCGTGGGGCTTTTCCCGCCGCGCCGGGCGAATGCCCGACAATGCCGAACTGGCCGCCGCGCTCGGCCGAGTCGGTTCGCAGCGGTTGCTGTTCGATCCCGCACGCCGCACGGTTCGATTCTCCGTGGCGGGCATGGAGTTGAATCTTGGCAGCATTGGCAAGGGCTACGCCTTGGACCGCTGCAGCGAATTGCTGGGAGCACGCGGGCTCGGCGATTTTTTGCTACATGGCGGACAAAGCAGCCTATTGGCCCGCGGTTCGCGCAATTCCCCCGGCACTGAAGGCGATACGGGATGGTGGATCGGCGTGCGCGATCCACTTCGGCCGGGCGGTCGGCTAGGCCAGATCCGGCTTGAGAATCGGGCGATGGGCACTTCCGGCACCGGAACGCAGTTTTTCTATCACGCCGGCCGCCGCTACGGCCATATCCTCGATCCGCGCTCAGGCCGGCCCGCCGAGGGCATTCTGTCCAGCACGGTTCTTGCCCGCACGGCCGCGGAGGCCGACGCGCTTTCGACCGCATTCTACGTGCTTGGCCCGGCCGCGGCACTCGACTATTGCCGTAGATATGGCGAATCGCACGGGAATTTGTCGGCTCTGATGGTCGTGGCGGGTTCGGCGCCCGGCCGAGTCCAAGTGGTTAGCTACGGCCTTGATGAAGCCGATTGGCGGCCGGTTCAACGATGATCCGGACGAGGCTCGTCGGTTGCAGTAACCGCGATTTCGGCCGAATTTAATTGCATTTTTCGGTCAGTTTTTGCTGGAAAGTCGGGTGCCGCATTTTGAGATCGGCCGCTAGAATGCGGCGATTACGCGGCCTAAGACCGCTGTTCCTCGAGCCGCCGGATTCAGCCAAAGTTTGCCCGTTCCATGCTCTACGCCCTGCTGCATATCAACGACCTGCTGGGCTATGGATATGTTGGAATCATCGTGTTTCTGATTCTCACCGGTTGCGGTCTTCCGATCCCCGAAGAAGCGGCGATCATCGCCGCCGGGGCGCTCTCGGCCAGCGGACAGCTCGATCCCTGGCTGTCGCTGCTTTCGTGCATCGTCGGGGCCGTGGCCGGCGATAGCGTGATGTATTGGATCGGCCGCCATTTCGGGGCGGCCATCGTACACAAACATCCGTTGTGGATGCGCACGCTTACGCCCGAACGGGAACAGCGCGTCGAGCATTTATTGAAAAAGCATGGGGCGAAAGTGCTGCTTGTCACCCGCTTCATGGTCGGCCTGCGCCTGCCGATCTATCTGACGGCGGGGCTTTTGAAAATGTCGTATCCGCGATTCTTGCTGACCGACTCGATCTGCGCGTTGTTTGTGGTCACGTTGTTCTTTGGGCTAACCTATTTCTACGGCGGACCGATCTTGGCGTGGCTGAAAGACGCCGAACGCGGCCTGACCGTGGCCGTTGTCGCGCTTGTGTGCGTCGGAGGAATCTATTTATATCGCCGCCAAGCCCGCCGCGCGGCCAAGAAAGACTCGCCGAAAAAGCCGGCTGCGTAGCGACGATGATCTGGGCACGCCGCGAAGCGCGGACCGGTTGCGCATGCTTCGTCCGCATTCCGGGTTTCTTCCTTGCGATGCTTGTTGCACAACTGAACGGGACTAAATCATGCTTTCGGCGAGTAAGCGGCTGCGGCCGAAACAATCCATCGGACGCCCGCTGGCGATAGCCGCCTTCGTCGTTCTCGCGCTTCCGTTGAATCGCGCCGCGGCCGACGACAAGGCGCAGCCGAATGGCCCCTTGCATGATTCGGCAACGGTTTCGCCAATTGCCGAGAAAGTCGACTGGCTCGTCGATCCGACGCCATTTCAATCGCGCGTCGTCGCCGACGAGCATCGGCATGAAATCGTGCTTGCCAATGGGCTGGCGCGGCGGGTGATTCAACTCGCGCCGAACGCTGCCACGGTCGACCTGCAAAATCTCTCGAGCGGCGAACATCTGCTGCGCGCGATTTCGCCCGAAGCCCGGGTGACGATCGGTGGCGTGGAGTTTCGCATCGGCGGGTTGGAAGGCCAGCCGATCGGCAACTATCTCAAGCCCGAATGGTTCGCGACGCTGCGCGATCGCCGGGACGCATACCACTTCGTCGGCTGGAGCGCTGGGCCGATTGAAGCACGATTGAAATGGAAGAAGCACGTCGAGTGGATGGGCAAGGATTTACCATGGCCTCCGCCTGGAAAGCACGTCGTCATGCGCTACGCGCCGCCGGTGGCTCCAAACAGCGCAGCGTCGCCACGCACCGATCTGCCCGAAGTGGAAGTGCACTACGAAATTTACGACGGTCTGCCGCTGTTTTCGAAATGGCTGGTGGTAAAGAACCGTTCGAGCAAGACGGTGCGCGTGACGACCTTCGAGGCGGACGAACTCCGGCTTTTCGAGGCGGAAGCACGCGGAGGCGACATCCATGGCCCCGGCAGCGAACGCGAACGGCCGAATATCTACGTGGAAACCGACATGGCCTTCGGGGGGCGGATGTATGCAGCCGCCGACAACCATGCGGTGAAACTCGCGGGCGACCCCGAATATTCGACGCACGTCAACTATTCGTATTCTCCGCCGACGCTGTTGACCGTCGCGCCGCGGGCGTTTCTCTTGCCGGGCGAGCCGATCATGGGGCCCGACCAGGATGTCCCGTCCGGCGGGTCGTTCGAATCGTTTCGCACCTTCGAGTTGCTCCTCGATTCTACGGACCGCGAGCGCCGCACGCTTGCGCAGCGCCGCATGTATCGCACCATCGCACCCTGGACGCAAGAAAATCCGTTGATGTTTCACAAAGTGCAAGCCAGCCCCGCGGCGGTTCGCGCCGCCATCGATCAGGCACACGACGTCGGCTTCGAAATGGTAATCATGTCGTTCGGCTCGGGCTTCAATTTAGAAAGCCGCGATCGAAAGTATTGGGCCGTCTATAAGCGATTGGCCGACGAGGGCCGGGCCAAGGGCGTCGCGTTGGGGGGTTATTCGTTGCTCGCATCGCGCGGCGCCGGCGATCCGAAAGACAATGCCACCGGCCCGTGTGTCTATGGGACGATGCCTTGCCTGGGCTCGCGGTGGGGGCAAGACTATTTGGCCAACATCAGCGCGTTCATGAAATTCGCCGGTTTCCAAGTGTTCGAAAACGATGGCTCCTATCCGGGCGACCTATGCGCGTCGCACGATCACCCGGGCCACCACGGCCTCGAAGATTCGCAATGGGTGATGTGGCGGGCAATCACCGACATGTATAAGCATTGCCGCGCGGAAGGCATTTTTCTCAATGTGCCCGACTGGTATCAACTTTCCGGCTCGAACAAATGCGCGATGGGCTATCGCGAATCGAATTGGTCGCTGCCGCGGGCCGAGCAGGTGATCATCGAGCGGCAAAACATCTTCGATGGCACCTGGAGCAAAACGCCCTCGATGGGCTGGATGATGGTGCCGTTGAGCCAATATCAGGGCGGCGGGGCGGCGGCGACGATCGAGCCCTTGCACGAACATCTCGATCACTACGATGCCCGGTTTGCCGATCTGCTCGGGGCCGGGGTTCAGGCATGCTACCGCGGCCCGCAACTGTTCGACACCGATCCGACGCGCGATTTGGTGCGCCAATGGGTGCAATTCTACAAAACCCATCGCGAGGTGCTCGACGCCGACATCATTCACCTTCGCCGCCCCAGCGGACAAGATTGGGACGGCATCCTGCACGTGAATCCGCAAGGCGCGGAACGGGGACTGGCGTTTTTCTACAATCCACTCGCCGTACCGATCGACCGCGACATCCGCGTCCCACTGTATTACACCGGGCTGAGCGACAAGGCGCTGGTGTCGGTCAATGGCGGCGAGCCGACGCCGATCACGCTCGATCGCCACGAAATTGCCGAAGTGCATTTAAAAATTCCCGCCGGCGGCTACCGCTGGGCATTGTTCACGGCCGAAAAACTGCGATAGGATAGCCTTGATCTCCTCCCGCGGAAATCGCGCATGATCCGAGTCGTCGATATCGTGCAGCACTACGGCGTTCGGCCGGTGCTAAAGCAGATCAGCCTGGATATTGACGCGGGCCAATTGGTAGTGTTCGTCGGACCCAATGGCATGGGGAAGACGACACTGCTAAACGTCATGGCCGGGGTGTTGTCGCCGCAGCGTGGTTACGTCGAGTTCGACGGCTTGCGGCGGCGTGGCTCGGCCGACGATGAAATTGAAATTCGCCGCCGGGTCGTGTTTCTGCCCGATCATCCGTGGCTGCCCAATAATTTTACGGGGCGCGAGTTCTTGCAGGCTGTCGGCCGGCTGTACGACGTCGAAGACACTCGGCTCATGGATCATGTCGAACGGTTGTTGACGGTGTTCGAATTGTTGAAGGAGGGAGATTGGCCGATCCGCAGCTATTCGAACGGCCAGCAGAAAAAAATCGCGATTTGCTCGGCGCTTGTGACCGAGGCGCCGGTGCTGTTGTTGGATGAGCCGTTTGCGGGCGGCCTCGATCCGGCCGGGATCATGGCCCTGCGGCGTATCTTGCGGCACCATGTCGAGCATTCGGGCGCGACCGTGATTCTCACCACGCCCGTGCCGGAATTGGTCGAGGAACTAGCGGATCGAATCGTCGTGATCCGCGATGGGGAACTGCTGGCCTACGACACGCCCGAGGGCTTGCGGCGGCAAACGCGCAGCGGCGGCTCGCTCACCGAAGCGCTTCAGCGGCTAATTTTTCCCGAAGCGATCGGCAATATCGAGCAGTATTTGAAAGAGGCGCGCCGGTGAACCGCTTCTGGCGAATCCTGCAAAATCGAGTTCGTACCTGGATCCAGCCGCGCCTATTCTTGCAGCTGATGGCGCTGACGTACGTGATATCCGAAGGATTTATGGCCTACGAGCGATGGTTCGATCACCTTCGGCCGGTCGATCTCGAACCAATTGTGGCCTGTCGCGACGTACTGGTGTTGGGCTTCGTCTTCTTCGCGGGCGTACTCCGGGCAAAGACGAATCATCCATTGTTTTGGATCGATTACGGCCGCTGGCTCGCTCGGTCGCCGTGGCGACTGCCGAAGCCGCTGCCGATGGGGCCAGTTCATCTGGCGATCTCGGACGTGGTTTTCAATTTGATCGTCATGGCGCTGCTGCACGACACGGCATTCAATTTGGTGCGCGTGCCGCTCCTGTTTCTGATCGGTTATCTTGGCGTCGCGTGCGCAGGCCTGTGGCGAACGCATGTCAAAGCGTTTGCCTATATTCTCGCCTTTGGGTTGGGCTTTGTGGCGCGGGTTTGGCTGAACCCGTGGATCGCCATCGAGGCGGCTGCCGTTCTATACCCGGTGGCCTCGATGGGATTATGGCGATCCTTGCGAAAATTTCCCTGGTCGATTTCCATCGCTCCGTCCGAGCTTGCGGCGCCGATCAAACTGACGATGTCGATTGATTTGAATCAGTGGATGGCCCAACAAAGGCCGAAGACGCTCGGCTGGCCTTTCGAATTGCTACGGCCGGAATATCCAGAAACCGGAATCCAGCCTGGCGATGGCATGCTCTTGAGCCTGTTGCTGGGATGGTGGCTCTATGCCGTTACAGCGCAGATGGAAGACATCGCACGGCGTCCGCTGCTGTATCTGGCTCTGATCATCATTCCGGCTTCGATGAGCGTCGTACGACTGCAACGCTACACATATTTCTGCCATTCGCCGATCAATTCTTGGGGCCGGCTCTTTACACTGCGCTGGATCATCCCCGGCTACGACAAGGTGTTCGTGGCGCCGCTGCTGACCGCCGCCGTGCCGGGGATCGTAATCGTATGGATCGTCAAGAACCCGGCGGTGGAACCATTGGCCGTGGTTCCGGTCGCAATCGCACTCGCGTCAATGGCGGCGCTCAATCTCGGCCCGACCCTCCATGCTTGGCGCTACACGGGCCAGCATCGCATGGCGCCGCGATACGCTTCGGCAACGCATCTGCGGCTTTAGGGGCGCGTGGGGCCGACATCCGCGGTCCCGGCAGCGAACGCGAACGGCCGAATATCTCGGCATATTTCCCCTAGAATTCGCGGATGGTACGGGGCTTATCCTCCGGGGCCTGTTTAGGGCGCGATGTTCGGCTCGTGCGACTCGCCGCTACGATCCGCGTGCGCACGCTCTCCTCAATGTGCGTCCTCGACCGTGTTCTTCTTGCGCCTCGGAGGCGAATACCGCTACTCAGCCCGGTCGACTACGCTTTTCCACGTCCCGCAGCGCTCGTTTCAAACGCGAGCGGTTCTTCCGACTCCGGATCGATGATCCGGATGCTGGTGCGGCCGGCGAGCAGGTCGTCTAACTGTTGGCCAACCACCTCCGCCCGCCAGCCACGGGCCAATTGCGGTGGCTCGTCGGGGCCATAGCCAAGCCGAAACGCAATCAAATCGCGCACATCGCTCGCTGAACCGACCAAGCTGGGAGCGAGCCGGGCGGCGCGGCAAATGCTCGTCAGCGCCGTGGCCAGAAACTGACCGAGCACGTTGATCTGCTGCGGCACTTCCCGTCGCTCGAATTGCGGATAGTCGCCTTCCGGCGAATGCAGCGCCATGTCGATGTGCCGGGCGATCTCGGGCAAGAGCCTCTTCAAATCGCCGCGCTCCAATCCGCGCACCGCCTGGATTCGCTTTGCGTCGGCCGTTTGTCGCCGCGCAAGCTCGACGATCAAATCGTCGCGCAGCACGCGGCGCACCGGCAAATCGCGGCGCTCGGCTTCCTTCTCGCGCCATCGCCACAACTCGCGCACGATCGCTAGCGACCGCGCCGAGAGGCCATTGATGCCCGACACTCGTCGCCATTTTTCCCGCGTTCGCGATGCTTCGACGTCATCTTGCCAGGCCGCCATCTCCGCTTCCATCCAAGCCGTGCGGTCGAGTCTTGCAAGCTGCTCGAACAGCCGATCTCGTAGCGGACCCAGATATCGAACGTCGTCGAGCGCGTAGTCGATCTGATGGCTACTGAGCGGGCGCCGGCGCCAGTCGGTGCGCGTTTCTCCTTTTTGCGAGGCCTGGCCGAGCAACCGGTTCAACAGCGAACCATATCCGGCCGGATAATCGTAACCGACCAATCCCGCCGCGATCTGCACGTCGAACAATCGCGCCGGTCGGCGGCCGATGATCGATAGCGAAAACACCAATTCCTCGCGGCCGGCATGCACGATGGTCTCGTGTCCTTCCGCCGCAAGCCGTTCCCAAAACGGCGCCGTCTCTCCGACCGCGATCGGATCCACGACCGCCAAGCGTCCTGCCGCCGCCACTTGGATCAAACACAACTCAGAGCGATATGTGTCTTCCGATACGAACTCGGTGTCGAAGGCGATCGAATCGGCCGCGGCCAATCGCTCGACCAATGCGGCAAGCTCCGGAGCAGTGGTAATTAATTCGTAGGACAAAGTTCTTGCGACCGATGTTTGCGTGCGCTCCGTAGCTCAGGCTTTCCAGCCTGACGGTTCGGCGCACCCAGCATTGAATCCATGACAAGTCGTCCATCGTACCCACGCTTCATTCCGCCGCAAGCCGCCACGCTAGTCCGAAGCGTCAGCGACGGAGGCCGCAAAGCGTTAGCGAGGGACGCCGCCAAAGCGGATGGCAACTCCGAGATTGCCTTCCCACAACCCGCCTCATTGTCGAACCTAGCTTCGCCCGCTAGAACGTGAAGATATGAACGAGATCTGGTTGCGAGCGAACCGCCGAGCGCTGTGGATGGGCCTTTTGGCACCGGGCTCGCTCGCCGCCGTTGCGCTCGCCTGCGTCTTCTTCGGCTCCGGGCCGCTGCGCGTCCTGGGTTGGGCCGGAGTCGTCGTGGCCGGGTGCGTGGTCGGCCTGATCCTATGGCTTATGCGCCAGCCGCGTCTGGCATATCAGCCCGGCTATATGCTTGTTTATTTGCGGCTCGGTCCGCCGATCCGCCTGCCGATCGAGGTCGTCGAATGTTTCTTTCTCGGCAGCGGACCGATCAAATTGACCGACCATATCGATGCTCCGTATCGAGCGGTGGGCCTGGTTATTCGGCTTGCGGAAAAGGCCGCCGAATGGGCCGACCGGCCGGTCAAGCCCGCGCTCGGCCGCTGGCACGAAGGGTACATCCTGATCCACGGAGCATGGTGCGAGCCGCTTTCGCTGGAGGTCGTTTCGCGGTTGAATGTCCGCTTGCATCAAATTCAGCACCCCAGCGACGACCGTTGCCAATCGACGAGCGCCGCGGTATCCGTGGCCACGGATTCAATCGCCGAAGCGCCTTCGGGCCTGGCAGGGCAAACGGAGCACCAGGCATGACTCGGCTGCTGGTCAGCGTCCGCAGTGCCGACGAAGCCCTCGATGCCGTATCGGCCGGGGCCGATCTGATCGACATCAAAGAACCGAATCGCGGTTCGCTCGGCGCGGCGGCGGCGGAAGTCGTCGCCGCGGCGATCGATGCCGTGGCCGACCGCCGGCCGACGAGCGTCGCCCTCGGCGAACTGACGGACCCAGTTGCCGCGTGGCCCGCAATCGCAAAATTCTTGCGGCCGCAGCAATTGCCGCAATTTGCGAAATTCGGTTTGGCCGGCTGCGCGCTCGAGCCCAATTGGCCGGATCGATGGAGTGCGGCGCGGGGCACGTTACCCGCCGCCGTAGCAGCCGTCGCTGTGGTGTATGCCGATTGGCAGGTTGCAAAATCTCCTGAGCCGGAATCGGTGCTGCACTATGCCGAGCGGCTGCGTTGCAGGGCGGTGTTGATTGACACGTTCGACAAGCACGGGCCCGGCTTGCTGGCGCTTTGGTCATTCGACTTACTGGCCCGCTTCGTCACTGCCGCCCGCGGCGCCGGCATGTTGGTCGTGCTCGGCGGGCAAATCAGGGCGGAGCAATTCGAGAGCTTCTTGCCGCTTGCGCCCGATTTTATCGCCGTTCGCGGCGCGGCGTGTTGCGGCGATCGCGCTGGCCGATTGGACCCGCGCCGCGTCGAGCGGCTTCGCGGCTTACTGCCCGCAGTCCAATTAGCGCAAACGTGATATTGCAAGGTGGCGAAGCGTCCGCCTCGCCCCCTCGTCCCTCGCCCCAAATTCATCCGGCGAATTTGCTTGACAGCACTGCAATCAGGCTCAATACTGGCGGCGTGATTTGCCGACAGTCTGCGGCCAGGACGCCGCAATTTTCCGAACCTGAAAGCCGGCAAGGAGGGGCTTTTCATGGAACAGGTTCGGCCAAGGCAGGAAAGTCGCAGAGGAGTCTAGCCGTGCCTCAGTCCGTTCTGGAAGCGATCAAGCAGGGATTTTGGGACTTCGAGCCGCCGATCGTGAACGACGGCCAATTCGACGCCACCCGGGCCGTTCCAGGCAGCAACGAAAAGCTCGCCATCTTAGCCGAGCGGCTCCGCCAGGGCTTGCCCCTCTGGCACCCCGCCGATGTCCTCGATTTCGAGCATCTCGCCGACCGGCAAGATTGAATCCACGCACCGAGCGCCAGATTGCCAATGCGGCGGAATCGTATCGACGAGCCCGCAGTGCCAGCAAGGAACTGTTGGCATTTTTGCTTGCTTGCGTTGCGGGTTCCTATGCGGCTGTTTGCTTTTCGGCAGACTCGGCGGTCGCTTTTTGTGCCGCCCCCTTTGGCGACGCCTGCGTCGGCTTGAGCAGATCGAGCGGCGAGAACCATTGCTGCAAGCTGTTCCAAACCAGCGCCGCGCGCAACGTCGAAAAATATTCGCTCACTCGCTGCCGCTGCTGGGGAGCAACATCGGCCAGCCAGCGCTCCAGCCGTCGCGCATTGTCGGCCATGGCCGCCATTCCCGCCGAGGCCGTGCCTTTGGGGTGGCCCTCCAGAGCTGAAATCTGGTCCAAGATGCCCAACTGCCGCACCCGCTCGGCCTGCCGCTTCACCAGCGCTATTCGCCCCGTTTCCGGCTCCGAGAAATATCGGTCGGCCTCGCGGAAGAACCAGCACTCGGCCAACAGATCGACATTTTCCAGCAACCGAGCCCGCTGCTCCTTGTCGATTTGCGTTAGACACTTCGTCAAATCGATGCCGTGCGCCAGTTCTTGTTCGACCCGATTCAACAGCCGCTGCTGGATGTCGGCCGGTTCGTCGCGCAAGTGCGTTTGCACCAGCCAACGAAATAGCCCCTGCTGATCGGCCTGTTCGGGCTCGGGCAACCGCTGGATAAACGCGGCCACGGCCACCACGGCAATCGACGCCGTCGCCGCGCCGATAATCGCCAGGCCAATCAACAATCCTCGGCGCTTCATAGTTTGCTTCTCGTTGGTGATCGCGACGCAAATGTTGGAATCGAGCGTTGGCGTGGGCAAAACAGGAGGCGATGCCCGCGCCCCGCCCGCGCAAACGGCAACAAAACCTCCCTGTCCATTCATACCCGCTGCCGCGCCGATGGGTTTTCAATTCCGGCGCCCAAGTATACGATGGTCTGGCCGCAGGGTGAAAGAGGAGAGTGCAAAACAACCCGCATCCGCCGGCCGTGCATTTTCTCCCGCCGCGGCAAAGCCCCGTGCTTACGCTGGCAGCGTGAGTGCCCGCTTCCCTCTGTTCGCAATCCGAAGAGCCTCGAACCATGCCCAGCGTGCAGCTCACGATTCCGCACCATCTGAGTCAGGAAGAAGCGCTCGAGCGCCTCAAGGGTTTGCTCGCCAAGGTGAAGGCCCGCTATCAGAATCAGGTCAGCGACCTGGAAGAAACCTGGACCGACAACGTCGTGCAGTTCGGCTTCAAAACCTACGGCTTCACGATCGCCGGCAGCATGAGGGTCGAGCCATCCGAGGTGCGATTCGACGCCAAGGTGCCGATGGCCGCCATGATGTTCAAGGGGAAAATCGAACAAACCCTTCGCGACGAAATCACGCGCGTGCTGGAGAAGGCTTGAGGCCGTAGGCTACATGCTGAAGGTACGAAGTCATCCGCAGTCACCATTCTCGTCCCAGCCCGCAGCTGGCTTGCGGTTTCGCGCGTTCTGTAGCCTGTAGCTTCTCTCTATTCCCATTCTGCCGATTCTGCCGCCTCATTTTCTTGCCCTCCCGCTTTGCGCGGGCAATAATCAGGTGAACGGTTCTGTATATTTGAGCAGGCTTTTTTGGCGCGCATGCCGCGCGCTGCTCCGGCATTCCGGCGAGGTGGAACACATGGATACATCGACACTGCATACGGCGGCGCTGCATCCAGCGGCGCTTCGGCAACTGAAATCGCCGTTCGGCAAAGCGTTGGGCGCTCTGGCGTTCACGGCGATCTTCGCCATGCTCGCCCCGAAGGCGATGGCCCAAGCGACGACGCAATCGGCCTTGCCCCCGCCCACCGCTCGGACCGCGCCTGCCGACGACCCCTTCGCCGAAACTCCGCCGCCGGCGAAAGCCGCACAGACGAAATCGCAACTCACACCGGGCGCTAGCTCGCCCAAGCCCGACACGACAGCCATGCCCGGTCCCGGCGCATCCCAAACTCCTGCCGCCAGATCGCCCGACGACCTCAGCTTCCCCAATGCGATTCCAAGCGCGACTCCGGCAACCGCTCCGCAATCTCCCGCCGCCAAATCGCATGCCGGCAACAATCCGTTTGGCGACGACACCGGCGTCGACACCGAGCCGGGCAAGCTCACGCCCGTCCCCCGCGCAAACCACGACACCACCGTTCCCACGCCGAATCCTCCCGCCAGCCCGAGCACGGAATCCACTCCTCTCGTTCCCATGCCGCCGAGCGATTTGAAATCGACCGAAACCGAAATGGCCCCCGGCCAAGCCGAATTCAAGCAAGGCCAGGATCTCGCGGCAGCCGGCAAATATGCCCAAGCCATCGAGGCCTATAAGAAATCGCTCAAGCTCGCGAAAAACGAAGCCAGCACTTACGAAGCGCTCGGCGTTGCCTATCGCATGCTCGATCGCTACGACGACGCGGTCAACGCATTCACCGACGCCATTCGGCTCGAGCCGGAAATTGCCGAGCCTTATCTGCGCCGCGGGATCTGCTGGTTCCACAAAGGTGAATACGGCCTGGCGATTCTCGATTTCGACGACGCCGCCGGCATCGATTTCACCGATCCCCGCGCCGCTACCTGGAAAGGCATGACGCTGGCCAGCGAAGGACGTTTCCTCGATGCCGTGAACGCCTATTCCACGGCCATCCGCTACGACAATCGCTTCGCGCTGGCGCACATCAATCGCGGCTTGGCCTATGCCGCATTGAAAGATTACACGAAAGCCGTCGTCGATTTCAATTCGGCAATCAATGTCACTCCCAACGACCCGACGCTCTATTTCAAACGCGCGGTGGCTCAGTCCGGCGGAGGCGATTGGAATGCCGCGATCCTCTCCTACAACGAAGCGATTCGCCTCGACAAGCAGTATGCCGCGGCCTACAAGAATCGCGGCGAGGCTTATCAACAACTCGGCGACACGGCCCGCGCCCAAGCCGACGCCCGCCGCGCCCAAGAACTCTCCTTGGCCGCCGACCATAAAACGGCCAGCGCACGATGAATCTCGACACCCCCGCCCGGCCACTGCCCCCGCAGCCCGGCCACTGCCCCGCCCGGCCACTGCCCCGCAGCACGGGGACTGTCCCTATTTTTCGGAATCTTCGGAGAAAAACAGGCCCTGTCCCCACCGCAAGGCGAGGCCCTGTCCCCCTGCCCCAGCCGCAAGGTGAATGACGAATGTCGAACCACGAACGCTTGGCCAAGCTAAAGCCATGTCCTCCATTCGTGCTTCGTCACTAGACATTAGACATTTGCCACCGCTCGTTCCATGCCCGACCCCGTGATCTTGGCCGGTTTCCCCGTCGTCGTCTCGCTGCCCGTGCAGTGGGGCGAGCAAGACATGTTCGGCCATGTGAACAACGTCGTCTATTTCCGCTGGTTCGAATCGGCGCGGATCGCCTATCTCGATCGCGTCGGCCTGTCGGAGCTGATGGAGCGCGAGCGGATCGGGCCGATTCTCGCGGCAATTTCCTGCAGTTATCGCCGCCAGCTTACGTTTCCCGACACGGTCGACGTCGGCTCGCGGATCACGCGCATCGGCCGCACCAGCCTGACGATGACCCACGCGCTGCACAGCCGCGCTCAAGCGGCGCTCGTGGCCGAAGGCGAATCGACAATCGTCGTCTTCGACTACCGCGCGCAAAAACCGTTTCCGGTCCCCGCAGAAATCCGCGAAGCGGTGGCAAGCCTACAGACTGAAGGCTGAAGGACGAAGGCTGCCGGCTGAAGGACGAACCCCATCCGCTTGCGCGTCCCTAACCCCTCACCCTAACCCCTCACCCTCCCTCCCCCCTTCCTACCTCGGCTTCGGCCGCGAGCACATCACGGCGTCGCCCCGATCGCGATAGTTCGGCAATTGGCCGGCGAGTTGGCAGCAGCGCAGCACTTCTTCATTCGTGCTCGACAGCCCGCAGATGCGCAGCACTCCGCCATGCGTGTGAATCCGCTTGGACAGCAGAATCAATTGCCCGACCATATAGCTCCGCAACAATTGGATGCGATCCAATTCGAGCACGACGCGATACACGAACGTCTGCTCCAACAGCGCCCAAACGGCCTCGGCCAATTGCGGTGCGTCGACCGCCGCTGCTTCGGGCGGATTCACGCGCACAAAAACCCAATCCGGTCCACGATCCACTTCGAAGCTCAACCCACTCGACGAAGCTTGCATGGCCGCGCTCCTTGCAAGAGCCCATCCGAACAGAGAGGAAAGAGACACCCGCCGCAGGTCCATTCCGCAGCTTATGATAAGCGTTTCTAATGCCAATGCAAGAAGGAGGGCGAGGGACGAGGGACGAGGGGGGGTGTCGCGAGCAACCGGTTCCCCTCTCCCCGTTGCGGGAGAGGGTTAGGGGTGAGGGGAAAATCGCCAAAGCGTCAAGCCATCCGACCGAGCGCAGCCTCTCGCTGGCGCGTACTCGCCCCTCGCCCCTCGCCCCCTGGCCCCTGGCCCCAGGCCCCTGGCCCCTCGCCCCTTTGCTTCGTCCCTAGCCCCTCGTCCCTCTGCCGTTTATACTTTCCTTCCCCACACCATCCCCCTTTCCCCGAGGCTCGAATCATGGCACGTTCTGGCGCAGTGACGTTCAAAGGCGCTCCGATGACGCTCGTCGGCGAACCGGTTCAGGTCGGTCGGCCCGCCCCCGATTTCACGCTCCATTATTTCGAAGGCGGACTGAAAACCCTCCAACTCGCCGACCTCAAGGGAAAGCCGACGCTGCTCAGCATCGTTCCTTCGCTCGACACGGGCGTTTGTCAGATTCAGACCAAGAAATTCAACACAGCCCTGGCCGCGATGGGCGACAAGATCAATGCCGTCACGGTGAGTCTCGATCTGCCGTTCGCGCAAAATCGTTTTTGCGGCGCGGAGAATATCAAATCGCTGCGTATGGCCAGCGATTATCAAGACCGCAATTTCGGCCGATCTTGGGGCCTTCTGATCGACGAATTGAAGCTGCTCGCCCGCAGCATCTACGTGCTCGATAAAGATGGCAACGTCGTTTACGGCGAGTTGGTGAAAGAAGTCACGCAAGAGCCGAACTACGACGCGGCGGTAGCGGCGCTGATGAAGGCGGCTTAGGCTCGGCCGAAAAACGACTTTTTCACAGCCCCCCTTTCCCCTTGCGGCGCTAAGTGGAATACGCGCAAGCAAAGGCCGCCCCGGTTGGGGCCCCGCAAACTCCCATCAAGCCCAGGGAAGGCCCCCAGCCGCATCCTCTCTCCGCTGCGTATCGCCGGCCTTCCCTGGGCAGCCCTGCCAATCCCGCCTCCACCGCAAAAAATTCCTTCCGCGCCCCCACGCCCGCTCCGCAAGCCCGCCGCCGATCACCGTTTTTCGACCAGCAAAAACCCCCAATTTCCGAATTCCCTCGCCCTAGCCCCTAGCCCCTAGCCCCTAGCCCCTCGCCCCTAGCCCCTCGCCCCTCGCCCCTTCCCCTCGCCCCTTCCCACCCACCGGGTTATTTTCACCGTTGTAACGCGGAAGCATACTGGCGACACGAATGCGTGCCAACCAAACTGCTCGCCGGGGCGGGAACTAAAGCCATACTGCTTTTCTCCCTCGGTAGCGCCTCTTCCCCCGTCCTTCCCCCCTTTGAAGATTTTCTCATTGACAATTTGCTTGCGTTACTCGTAGCGCCTGATTAGACTAGCCCTCACATGCGGAAGGAGTAGCCACTGAGTAGCCGAAGCATGAAGGCTCGGCTCGCCAACTTATCGAAGTGCTATTCCGGCGAGACGTGAAGTCGGTTCTTCGACTTCGCCACTCGCTGCGAGGGGCCGCATGTGAATTTGCAGTGTAGGCAATTGCGATGTAGGCAATTGCGATGCAGACGAGCCGGCTAAATGGCGTAGGCGAGATTCATCCAACCGTTGCAGCCCAGCAGCGACGACCTTCCAGCGACAATTCCCACACACATTGACTTTGCCTAGCCCGCATTGTCAGCCCAGCCGAGCGAACGAGCGGGATGAATTCGTAAATCAATCGCGGGCCGGCCGGCCCGAATAGCGTTCGAAACCAACACGAAGCCTAAAGTCCTAACCGCAAGCAACCACGCCTTCAGCACAAAAATCGCGGCGATTCCCGCCAGGAGTTGGACTAATGTTTAAGCGTTGCCTCATCCGGAGCGTCCCGGTTGCACTCGTGTTGAGCGTCGGCTTTTGGACGAGCGCCAGCCATGCAGACACGATCATCGGCGGCGTGATCAATTGGACGGCGACCGACCCGCTTTACATAGCAAGCACCCTATATCCGACTGAGGCGCAATACTTGTCGGCTGCCGCGACTGCGGGCTACGCAAGCGACCCAGGTGCCTGGGTGGCACCGGCTGGCCAAACGTATACCGGAACTCTAAATCTCACCAACAACGCGGTGATCATACAGGCAGACAACTCGACGGACGCAGTCGCAGCGTACCAGAATGTTTTGAACATGGTTGAATCGGGATACAATGGCGGCGAGTGGACCGGCACGGGGATTACGAGCAGCTACGCCGCAGCCGACGTCGCCGCTCACTATCCGGTCACCGGCATCGGACTCGAGATCAACGATGGCCCAAGCGGGCATATTCCCTTCGACGTGCAGTATGCGACGTACGACGGGGTGACGTTGAACACTAACTCATTAATTATGACATACACGTACCAGGGCGACGTTAACCTGCAAGGTTCGGTCAGCTCCGACGATATCAACTCAACGTTATCCGGCTACGACGACTCCCGTAGCGGGTGGGCGAACGGTGACGTCGCGTACGGTCCTTCAACGACCTCGGACGACATCAACGCGGTACTGACCGCTTTTGGCCGGCAGGGAACGGATCCGGATCGGCCGGAGGTTCCGACGTACACATACCCGACCGAAGGTGGCGCGCAACCCGCGTTCGCCCCGGTCGGTGTTCCCGAGCCAAGCACCGGAATCATGTGGTTGCTTGGAGTGGTTGCCGCAGCCGGAGCTTCGTTCGTGCGACGACGGAAGATTGTCGGAAAAAAGGAAACCTTGTTACAGGGTTGCTGCTAATGACGAGCTGACACGCTTTTCTCGCCAAAGATGAACTCAATCTGCGGCAAAATAACGTGAATTTGTGTGATCCAATCGCATGAACCCGACAACAAGCAATCCGACAAATTAAATAAAGGCTCCACAATGAAGTACCTTCCCCAAGCAACGCCACGGCAGCGTGTGAGCGTTGCGGTGCTAATGCTCGGCTTAGCACTCGCGGTGCTCACTCCGCGCCGCGCCTTTGCCCAGAATCTGTACATCGATTTTACGACCAGCAACTCCGCTCCGACGACGAGCAGTGGCACCACGGCAGTGACAACGACTGCGGGTGCGTCGACGACGGTGTACGTCTGGGCGGTAGTCTCGGATCCGGGTGTGGCGGATTCCACCCTTGGGCTCCAACTAGCGTACTTCGACGCGGTCCCAGTCGCTGGGACATCTGGCCTCGCGTTCTCAGGTGGTGGTGTCACACAAGGAAGTGTGTCGACGGACATCATGAACAACTACATCAACGGCCCAAACATCACTGGTTTTCAGAACCCGTGGAACACTTCCGGATCGCACGCGGGCGCACCGCAAGCGGTTAACAGTACCGGAATTACCGGTGTCGGCAACCTGGAATCTGGCTCAAACGGGGCGAACACGGTAAGTCCGTCAAACACGTATTACGGCACCCTTACCGCGCAGAACGGGGAAGGCCCAATAACTTACTCGACTCCACAAGCCGCCAGCAATGTCATCTCGACGGGGGGTAATACCTATGAGTTCGGCAACACTGCGGGGGATGGCGGCGTTGCATACGGTTCGGGTGCAGGCACGAGCACCGGTGGATGGGCATGGCTCGTTGGCACATTCCAATTCACAGCAGGGACTGCCACAGGAATCTCGGGTGGTCAAACGATCTTTGAACCAATCGTGCCCGAGTGGAATACAACGACCCCGGATCAATACACGGTTTCGGCCACCGGTGGCCGCACCTCAGCGCCGATTCCAACATCGCTGGGATACGGTTCGGCGGCGAACTCGGCATACGCGCTAGGTGCGGTCGCAGGTTCCAGCGTCACCTTCCAGGCGCAGGCCGGGGTCGGTACCGTCGCCAGCCTAACGCTTGCTCCGACGAGCGTGCCTGGTGGTACCAATAATACTTCGACGGTGCTGAATTTCACCAATTCGTCCTCGTCGCCTACGACTGGCTATCTCGTCGGAGCGACCATTCCGACGCAGACACTGAGTATCTCCAACAGCGGAACCTCTACCGGTAATTACACCCTTGGCACCGTGCCGAGCTGGATGTCGATCACCGATAACAACGCCGGCTCGGTCGGCGCCAGCGGCACCTCGACCCTCACCGCAGGTGTCACCGCCACCACCGCCGGCATGTATACCGGCACGTTCCGGATCAACGACACCACCTCCGGCAACTCCGGCACCGATGGCAACTTGCAAGTGAGCGTCAACGCCGACATCGGGAACGTCAGCACTGCCAACATTGACACCACCGGCGGCACCGGCTACACCGGCGGCACGCGCCCCACGGGCACGTTCGGCGGCATGGTCATGTCGTCGCCCAACATGACCGCCGGCACCTACGCCGGACTGTCGTCGAACACCGGCGCCACGCCAGTCAACAACCCGACCGGCACCGTTGGTGCCAACCCCGGTATCGAAGGCACCACCGCCACGATCCTCTTGTGGAACGACACGCAAACCAGCTCGAGCCCGAGCATGACGTGGCGCGCACGGCTTTCGACCGAAGTGCCGGCCAACGACAGCTCCAACAACAGCGTCTACGGCGTGTCGTTTCCCAATGGTCCGAGCTACACGGCCGGCAACTCCGCGTCCAACCAACGCTTGCTCAGCGACGTGGTCAACCTCTACGGCATGGGCAACGGTACGAACGGCGCCGGCACGAACCAGACTCAGCCCACCGGTTTCAGCCTTCTAAACACCACCACGGTCGATCCCTTCGTGTTCCAGATGTCGTACAATCCGGAAACAATGTTCAACGAAGGCGCGACGAAGGCCGACATGGCTACCCGAGGAAACTTGTTCTTGGCTTCGCTGGTCAACACCGGCTGGGAGAACACGATTCTCGCGAACGTGGCGAGCCCCAATGGCACCTACTCGACGACCAGCGCGAGCTACACCCACACGGGAAGCCCGCAGCCGCTCAACGTCGGCATCTACGCCGCTGCGTCGATGGGCGGGGCCTCCACCGCGTTCAATACGCCCTACGAGGGAACGTTCGCGGCGTGGGAGGCCGGCCCGGCCTTGACGGCCTACAACACAGCGACCAATTCGACCCTTACGTCTACCACGTTCGAGACCGATCTCGCCAACGGCACGATTCCAATCGGCGATTTTCTCGGCGCCTGGGGTGTCGACACGACGGGCTACGACGCTTGGGCTGTGGTCAACCACAACAGCGAATTCGCCGTGGTGCCCGAGCCATCGACGATCGTGTTGGCCGGCTTCGGCCTGCTCGGCGGCTTCTTTGCCCTGCGACGCCGCAAGAACTCCGCAGCCGCCTAAGCTGCGGCCTAGATTCGCCACAGTTCGTTGATTCGATTGCTTGTCGATTCGGATTGCACCAAGCCCAGGGCTAGCCCCCCTGGGCTTTTTTTGCGCGAGTAACGTAGCAGGCATACTCCGTATGCCGTCGGCCACTTGAAACGCGTGCCATAATGCCCGTTCGAGCTTTTCGATCGCGAGCAAGAATGGGGCAAAGCGGAGGATTGAAAGAAAAGGCCTTTGGATTTAGCGGTGCCCGCCGCGAGCGTGGGCGAATTGGCATCGCCGCCGGCACACGGAGTGTGCCTACTACGTAGCAGGCATACTCCGTATGCCGTCGGCCACTTGAAACGCGTGCAACCATGCCATTCGAACTTTTCGATCGCGAGCAAGAATGGTCGATGCGACTGGGCAACCTACCTCATTGGTTCCAGCCCGGTGTAACGTATTTCGTTACGTTCCGCACCCACGATTCGTGCCCCAGCGCGCTGGCCGCACAGTGGCAAAGGCGCAAAGCGAAATGGCTGCGCCAAAATGGCATCAACCCAGAGTCAGCCGACTGGAACATCGCCCTCATGCGGCTCGCTCCGCAGGCGCAGCACGAGTTCCATCGCATGTTCACGGCAGAGTTCGACGGCTATCTCGACCGTGGCCACGGGGCATGCGTGCTCCGGCAGCCGGCGTTGGCCGCAGTTGTGGCGGAAAGTCTGCACCGATTCAACGACGTCCGCTACCGCTTGGGCGATTACATCGTGATGCCGAACCACGTGCATCTGCTCTGCTGTCTGCTGGACGGGACGGCCATCGAGGCGCAATGCAAGTCGTGGAAGCGGTTCACGGCCCGCGAAATCAACGCGCGGCTGGGCGCCTCGGGCCGATTCTGGCAGGAAGAAAGCTTCGACCATTTGGTGCGCAGCCCGGAACAGTTCGACCATTTTCGGGCCTACATTGCCGACAATCCGTCACGTGCGAATCTGAAGGAAGGGGAATTTTTGCACTACCGGTGTCCGCCGCGAGCGTGAGCGAATCGGCATCGCCGCCGGCACACGGAGTGTGCCTACTACGTAGCAGGCATACTCCGTATGCCGTCGGCCACTTGAAACGCGTGCCATAATGCCGTTCGAGCTTTTCGACCGCGAGCAAGAATGGTCGATGCGGAGGATTGAAGAATAAGGGCTTTGGATTTAGCGGTGCCCGCCGCGAGCGTGGGCGAATCGGCATCGCCGCCGGCACACGGAGTGTGCCTACTACGTAGCAGGCATACTCCGTATGCCGTCGTCCACTTGAAACGCGTGCCATAATGCCGTTCAAGCTTTTCGATCGCGAGCAAGAATGGGGCAAAGCGGAGGATTGAAGAAGAAGGCCTTTGGATTTAGCGGTGTCCGATTGCGAGCGTGAGCGAATTGGCATCGCCGCCGGCACACGGAGTGTGCCTACTACGTAGCAGGCATACTCCGTATGCCGTCGGCCATTTGAAACGCGTGCCATAATGCCGTTCAAGCTTTTCGATCGCGAGCAAGAATGGGGCAAAGCGGAGGATTGAAGAATAAGGGCTTTGGATTTAGCGGTGCCCGCCGCGAGCGTGAGCGAATTGGCATCGCCGCCGGCACACGGAGTGTGCCTACTACGTAGGGGGCGTGCCGCGCTGTTTCCCTCGCCTCTAACCGTTAACGACCAGCCTAAACGTGGTCCAGTCGCTCAGCGGCACGGCCCCGAGGCGGCGATAAAAATCGATCGCCGAAGCGTTCCAATCGAGCACGGTCCATTCCATCCGTCCGTAGCCGCGTTCGACGGCGATGGCGGCCAGGCGGTCGAAGAGTGCCCGGCCAATGCCGTGCCGCCGGAAGGCCGGCCGAACGAAGAGATCTTCGAGCCACAGGCCGGGCCGGCCGACGAACGTGGAAAACGTCTGAAAATAAAGGGCGAAACCGGCCGGCTCGCCATCGAATTCGGCCAAAAGCGCCTCGGCCGAGCGCGGCTCGCCGAATAGCGCCTGCCGCAGGCCGGCCTCGGTCGCCACCACCGCATCGAGCAGGCGTTCGTAGTCGGCCAGCTCGCGGATCATCGCCAGCAAATGGGCCACGTCCGTTTCGCGGGCAGGGCGAATCAGGGGCGGCGGCACATGCGGCGGGTGCGGCTGCGGCGGCTCCATCATAATGGATCCCCTCTTCCCATTGTGGGAGAGGGGCTGGGGGTGGGGGGGTATTGACGCAGAGAGGTGCCGGCCTCCAAACCGCCACGGATTGGGGCGAAGAGGATTCGCCACGCCGTGGTGGACCAAGTCGAGTTTCAGGAATCAGTGTCGCACGCTTGCGCGTCTCTGGCCGCCGACGCCTGCCGTCTGTCTCTTGGGCGTCGGTCCCTTGGCGTGTGTCCCGGGTGCATCAGTGCGGTTTTTTCGAAACGATCACTTGTGCCGGCCGCACGACGCGGTCGTGCAGGGTCAGTCCCTGGCGGGCGACGCCGACCACGGTGTGCTCCGGATGTTCTTCGCTCGGCTGCTGCATCACGGCCTCGTGCCGGCTGGGGTCGAAGGGTTCTCCTGCAGCGGAAATCACTTTCGCATGATGCTTTTGGAACACCTCATTCAATTGCTGCCGCATCATTTTCAAGCCCGACAACAGCAAGTTGGCATCCGCTTGCTTTTCCGCGGCGGAGATCGCGCGATCGACATTGTCTAGCAGGGGCAAGAGATCGCGGATCAAATCGATTTCAGCATAACGCCGCTGCTCGTCGAGTTCGCGGCGCGAACGCTTGCGATAGTTTTCCAACTCTGCTTGCGTTCGCAACAGGCGGTCTTGCAACTCGGCGGCCTTGATTTGCAGAGAATCGATATCCTGCGACCCGGCATCCTGCGATTTGTTGGCGGCCGACGATTCGTGGTTGCCGGATTGCGCCGTGTCTGCCGCGGTTCGACTGGTTTCGTCGTCGGCATCGAAATCTTGATCGTTGGAATTCATGGCTGGCGACCTCCCTCGTTTAATTCTGATCGGGCGCCGCTTCTTCCGCGGGCACGAAGTATTCCTTCAGTTTTTCGAAGAATTTTTTCCGTTGCGGGGTGACATGGGTGTGTTCCTCCGTGGCGAGTTGGCGCAGCAATTCTTCTTGCTTTGTGCTCAGCGATTTTGGCACCTCGACGAGCACTTCGACCAGTAGATCGCCCTTGCCGCGGCGGCGCGGGTCGGGCATTCCTTTTCCGCGGAGCCGAAACACGTCGCCCGATTGCGTTCCGCGCGGCAGCTCGAGCGGATCGCGGCCATCGAGCGAGGGCACCTCGACCGTCGCTCCGAGCGCCGCTTGGCTGTAGCTGATCGGGAGCCGGACGATCAAATCCTGGCCATCGCGTTGGAACAGGGGATGCTCATCGATTTGAATGACGCAGTAGCAATCGCCCGGCGGGCCGCCATCGGGGCTCGGCTCTCCTTCGCCGGTGAGCCGGATGCGCATCTGATTATCGACACCGGCGGGAATAATCACATCGCGCTTCACTCGCCGCGGCAGCATTCCGGCGCCTCTGCATTTCGGGCATGGATCTTTCACGACTTGGCCTGCGCCGCGGCAGGCGGGACATGTGGTTTGCACGCGGAAAATCCCGGTCGATTGCACCACCTGGCCGCGGCCGCCGCAATACGTGCAGGTTTGCGGCCGGCTGCCGGGCTTGGCGCCGCTGCCGTCGCAGGGGGTACATTTCTCATGCCGCTCGAATTCGATTTCGCGGGTGATGCCCTTTGCGGCTTGGAGCAGGTCGAGCCGCACTTCGCAGCCCACATCGGCCCCTTTGCGGGCTCGCCGCCTTCCGCCGCGCCGCGAGCTGCCGAAAAGATCGCCGAACAGGCCTTCGCCAAAGACATCGCCAAACGATTCGAAGATCTCGTTGATATCGGTGAACTGATGGGCTCCGCCTCCGGCTTCGACGCCGGCATGGCCATAGCGATCGTAGCGAGCCCGCTTGTCGCCGTCGTGAAGGACCTCGAAGGCCTCGGCCGCCTCCTTGAATTTGGCGATCGCCTCGTCGTCTCCCGGGTTCTTGTCGGGATGGAATTTGATCGCCAGCTTGCGATATGCGTCGGCGACCTCTTTGGAGCTCGCTTGCCGGGCGACCCCAAGAACCTCGTAGTAATCGCGCTTAGCTGACATCTGCACCATGGCCGACGAAGGGGAAATGAGTTAGGGAAGCCAACCCCCAATTGTACGCCATCGGGTCGAATCGGGATGCACCACTTGAGCCGGCGAATTTGCGCCCCGTCCAAGCGCCCATACGCGAAACCGCAAGCGTCGCATCCCTGCCGTTCGGCTTGGACGCTCGCTTGCGGTTTTGCGCGTTGAATTGTCCTTACCGGACACTTCCCTCGACGCGGTTCTTTTCCTTGTCGTCCTTGTCGAATGTGGTCACGAGCGCTTCGGTCGTCAGCATCAGTCCGGCGATGCTGGCGGCATTGGTGAGCGCGGCGCGGACGACCTTCACCGGGTCGATGATTCCGGCTTTGAGCATGTCGACATAGTGCTGCGTGTTGGCGTCGAAGCCTATGTTGCCCGATTTCTGGCCTACTTCATCGGCCACGACCGAGCCGTCGATGCCGCAGTTGTCGGCGATCTGGCGAATCGGGGCGTCGAGCGAATGGAGCACGATGTCGACGCCGATTTTCTCATCGCCCTTGGCCGAATTCCGGACCGCTTCGACAGCCGCCTTGCATCGCAGCAGGGCCACGCCGCCACCGGGCAAAATGCCTTCTTCCACCGCGGCGCGGGTAGCGTGCAAAGCGTCTTCGACACGAGCCTTCTTCTGCTTCATATCGCTCTCGGTTCCGGCTCCGACCGAAATGATCGCCACTCCGCCGGTCATTTTGGCCAGCCGTTCCTGATACTTTTCCTTGTCGTATTGGCTTTCGGTCTGCTCGATCTGATTTCGCAATTGCTGGATGCGATTCTGAATGTCGGCCGTCTTGCCGGCGCCCTGCACGATCGTCGTGTTGTTGCGATCGACGGTGATTTTCTTCGCCCGTCCGAGATGTTCGAGTGTCAGGTTTTCCAGCTTCAAACCGAGGTCTTCGCTGATGAGCGTGCCCGCCGTCAGCACGGCGATATCGCCCAACATCGCCTTGCGTCGGTCGCCGAATCCAGGGGCTTTCACGGCACAAACGTTCAGCACGCCGCGAAGCTTGTTGACCACCAGAGCGGTCAGCGCTTCGCCGTCGACATCTTCGGCGATGATCAACAGCGGCTTGCCGACCCGCGCGACGGCTTCCAGCACCGGCACCATTTCGCGCAGGTTCGACAGCTTCTTTTCGTAAATCAGGATATAGGCATCGTCCACCTCGCAATCCATCTCGGCCGGGCGATTGATGAAATACGGCGAGATGAAGCCCTTGTCGAATTGCATGCCGTCGACGAACTTGACCGTGGTCTCCATCGACTTGCCTTCTTCGACGGTGATCACGCCGTCTTTGCCGACCTTCTCGAGCGCCTCGGCCAGCAGTTTGCCGATCGTCATGTCGTTGTTGGCGCTGATCGCACCGACCTGGGCGACTTCTTGCGGATTCTGCACCGGGCGGCCCAGCTTTTTCAGTTGCTCCAGAGCCGCTTCGACGGCCTTATCGATTCCGCGGCGGACGGCCATCGGATTGCTGCCGGCAGCGATATTGCGCGTGCCTTCCTTGAAAATCGCTCGAGCGAGCACGGTGGCGGTCGTGGTGCCGTCGCCGGCGACGTCGGACGTTTTGCTGGCCACTTCATTGACCAGCTTGGCGCCCATGTTTTCAAAACGGTCTTCGAGCTCGACTTCCTTCGAAACCGTAACGCCGTCTTTGGTCACAGTCGGCCCGCCGAACGATTTCGAAATGATCACGTTCCGGCCGGTGGGGCCCATCGTCACCGCTACGGCATGGGCCAGTTTCTCGACCCCTTTGAGCATGCGGGCCCGAGCTTGATCTTGAAAAAGCAATTGTTTTGCCACGAGTGAGAACTCCTGATTGGAGAAATTGTGCTGTTCGTGAATTCGTTCGCCCGATCGTAGCAGGCACACTCCGTGTGCCGCCCGCCGCAAACGAGGCGACTGCTAACCAGACAGTGGCGGCACGCGGATCGTGCCTTGTTGCGCTACGCGATCACTTTCGCGAGGATATCGGTCTCGCGGAGGATTTTCACGTCGTCGCCGTTCAATTCGATGTCGGTGCCGGAATACTTGCCGTAGATCACCACATCGCCGACGGAGACCGACAGTTCGCCGCGATTGCCGTTTTCCAAAAGCTTGCCCGGGCCGACCGACACGACGGTGCCGCGTTGCGGCTTTTCTTTGGCGGTGTCGGGGAGCACGATGCCTCCGGCGGTGACTTGCTCGGCTTCGACAGGTTCGACGACGACGCGATCATCCAGCGGACGCAGCTTTGCATTTTTCATGTTCGTAGTCCTGCAATTATCGTGTGGAGGGTTGAAATTTTCGTTTTGATGTTTGACGAGTTGAGGATCAAGCGGAAGCGCCGCGCGAAGGGGACGGTCTCCTTTTGCTTGGCGCCGTTTTGCTCGGCGGGCTCCGCGCCGCGGGAAGGGGGACAGCCCCCTTTTGCTCCGCGGACTCCGCAAAAGGGGACAGTCCCCCGAGCATTTCGGCGTGCTTACATCATTCCCATGCCGCCCATGCCACCCATGCCGCCGCCCATGCCGCCCATGCCACCCATGCCGCCCATGCCACCGCCCATGCCATGATCATGGGCGTCGTGATCGGAATCCTTCTCTTCCGAGGGGATTTCGGTCACGAGAGATTCAGTGGTGAGCAGCAGCGACGCGACGCTGGCCGCGTTTTGCAGAGCGACGCGGACGACTTTTGCCGGATCGATGATTCCTGCGGCAACCAAGTCGCAATAGGAATCCTTGTCGGCGTCGTAGCCGTCGTTTTTGCCTTTCATCTGCCGCACGCGATTGACGACGACCGCGCCGTCGTGCCCGGCGTTTTCGGCGATCGCGCGGAGCGGATAGTCGAGCACATGGCGAACGATATCGACGCCATGTTTTTCATCTCCCTTGGTTTCGACCTTATCCAACGCCTTTTCGGCGCGGATCAGGGCCACGCCGCCGCCGGGGACGATGCCCTCTTCGAGCGCCGCTTGCGTGGCGGCCTTGGCATCTTCCAAAAGGGCCTTGCGCTCCTTCATTTCGGTTTCCGTGGCCGCTCCGCAATTGATTTGGGCCACGCCGCCGGCCAGCTTGGCGAGCCGTTCTTGCAGCTTTTCGCGATCGTAGTCGCTGTCGGTGGCGTCGATTTCACGGCGAATTTGGGCCACTCGGCCGTCGATCGCATCTTTCTTGCCGCCGCCGCTAACGACGGTCGTCTCTTCGCTAGTGACGATAATCTTCTTGGCCCGGCCCAAATCGCTTAGTTTCACCGAATCCAATGGGATTCCGAGGTCCTTGAAAATCGCGGTTCCGCCGGTGACGCTGGCGATATCGCCCAAGATCGCCTTGCGGCGGTCGCCGTAGCCCGGCGCCTTCACGGCACAAACGCTCAAGATGCCGCGCATCTTGTTAACCACCAGGGTCGCGAGGGCTTCGCCTTCGACATCCTCGGCGATGATCAACAGCGGCTTGCCCGACTTGCTGACCGCTTCCAACAGCGGCACCAAGTTCTTGGCGCTGGAGATTTTTTCTTCGTAGATCAGAATCTGGCAGTTTTCCAGTTCGACCGTTTGCTCGTCTTGATTGGTGACGAAGTGCGGGGACAGGAATCCGCGGTCGAACTGCATGCCTTCGACGACTTCGACGGTGGTATCCGAATGCTTTCCTTCCTCGACCGTGATCACGCCGTCTTTGCCGACCTTGAGAAATGCTTCGGCGAGAACGCTGCCGATCGACGGATCGTTGTTTCCGGCGATCGTGGCGACCTGCATGATTTCTCTCTTGTTCTTTTCATCGATTGGCGTGGCCGACTTGCCGATCGCCTCGGATACGGCCGCAGTTGCCTTGGCAATGCCGCGAGAAAGGGCCATCGGATCGATGCCGGCGGAGATACGCTTGAGGCCTTCCTTGAAAATCGCTTCGGCCAGAACGGTGGCGGTCGTGGTGCCATCGCCGGCGACGTCGTTGGTCTTGCTGGCGGCTTCTTTCACCAACTGGGCGCCGAGATTCTCGAATGCGTCGTCCAGTTCGATGTCTTCCGCCACCGTAACGCCGTCTTTGGTCACCTTCGGCGACCCCCAGCCCTTGTCGAGCACGGCGTTTCGGCCGCGTGGGCCAAGCGTGCTGCGGACGGCCTGAGCCAACTTTGAAACCCCGGCCATGAGCGGCTGCCGGGCTTCATCATCAAACACGATTTGCTTTGCCACAGTCGATATCCTCCTGTTGATGGCCGGATCGAATCTATTCAGCAGAGTTCCAAAAAGTTTCCCAGCGGAAACGCAATTGAGCAGGCGTAGTTAGAGTTGAATCAACCTTGTTTGGCAGCCTTTGAGCCGCCGCACGCGTGGTTGAAGCAAGCTCCGTGCCACGATGCGGGGCGATGCCTCTAACAGCAAGCGAGGCAATGGCTTGTGGAGAAAATTGCCTTACAGTCGAACCGATCCAATCGGAACCCTCGAACGGCCGAGGGTGCCACTTTGACAGGTCGGTAGAGACAAGCCGGGAGCCTCTGGCTACGCCAACACGTCGTGAACCACCTCGCCGTAGACATCCGTGAGGCGCATATCGCGGCCGCTGAAGCGGTAGGTGAGCCGCTTGTGGTCGACGCCCAAGAGATAGAGCATCGTGGCGTGCAGGTCGTGGATCGTCACTTTGCCATCGATCGCTTTATAGCCGTATTCGTCGGTCGCCCCGTAAATGGTGCCGCCGCGAACTCCGCCGCCTGCCAACCAGATCGAAAAGCCGAAGGGATTGTGGTCCCGCCCGTCGGTGCCTTGAGCAAACGGCGTGCGGCCGAATTCGCCGGACCACACGACCAAGGTTGTTTCCAACAGGCCGCGGGCCTTCAAATCGGTCAACAGCCCGGCGATCGGCTGATCGACGGCCAGCGCATTGTCTTCGTGGCCCCGCTTCAGGTTGCCGTGCTGATCCCAGCGATCGTTGCCGGTGTTGGGGCAAGTGAGCTCGACGAACCGCACGCCGCGCTCGATCAAGCGCCGGGCCAGCAGACATTCGCGGGCATAGATTTGCGTCGGTGCGTATTTCGCATCGAGCCCGTAGAGCCGTCGGGTCGCGGCCGATTCGCCGGAGATGTCGGTCAGCTCGGGCACCGAGGCTTGCATGCGAAACGCCAATTCGTAGTTGGCGATCGCCGATTCAAGTGGATCGACGTGCCCCATTCGGTCGAGCACGTGGGCATCGAGCTTCCGCAGCAGGGCGAGCTTGTTGGCTTGCAATTCGGGCCGCGGCTCGGTGGGACGGATATTGGCCATCGGCTCGGCTTGCGGCTGAAAGATCGAAGCTTGATACGTGGCCGGCAAAAAGCCGTTGCTGAAATTATCCAGCCCGCCGACCGGAATCAGCCCGCCGTTGAGCACGACAAACCCCGGCAGATTATCGCATTCGCTTCCCAAGCCGTAGGTGGCCCAGGATCCCATGCTGGGGCGGCCTTGCTGGCCGTTGCCCGAGTGCAAAAAATAGTTCGCATTGCTATGGGTCGAAAAGTCGGACGTCATCGAGCGGATCAGGGCCAGATCGTCGGCGCAGCGGCCGATGCAGGGAAACAGATCGCTGACCGGCATTCCGCAGTTGCCATACGGGCGAAATTTCCACGGCGAGCCGAGCGTATTGCCGTTGCTGTTGAACTGCGTCGCCTCCATTTTCATTTTGAAAGGCTTGCCGTTCTCTTTTTGCAACAGCGGCTTGGGATCGAACGAATCGACATGCGACGGCCCGCCGTCCATATAGAGAAAGATGACGTTACGGGCTTTGGCCGGAAATCGCAGCCCGTTCAACCTTTCGGCGGCGGCGCCGAACGAACGCTCGCTCGTCAGCGCCGCAAGCGCAATAGCGCCGAAGCCCCCCGCCGTGGTTCGCAACATATCGCGCCGCGAAAGCGGAGCGTCCGAAAATCGCCGGCAGTGTGCCATCGTCGTCTCGCCACAGTGTTACGAACCACGAACCACGAGCCACTAGTCGATAAAAATAAATTCTTTGACGTTGAATAGCACATGGCACAAGTCGGCCCACGGCTGCTCGGCGGTTGGACGGTCGGCCGGCTTGATGCCGAGCGATTCCGCTTGCGAATCGAGAAACGCCAGATCGTCGGCCAACTCGGCGTCGCTCGGAGGCCGGGCAAACGCCGCGAGATACATCCGCCGGATTCGCTCTCGCGGCGAAAGCCCTTGGCCAGCCAACACGCGCCGCGCCCAAACGTGGCTCTGCTCGACCACCAGCGGATCGTTCAACATGATCAATGCCTGTGCCGGTAGATTCGACGTGCCGCGATTGCCGACCGTATTGAACGGCTCGGGCATGTCGAACGCCGTCATCATCGGCGAAAGGAAATTCCGCCGCACTTTGATGTAGATGCTCCGCCGGCCGTCGCCATCCAGCGGGCCGCTCCCGGGACGACCACGACCCTCCATGAACGCCGTGAGATGCACTTCTTCGCTCGGGCCACCCATCCGCAGGTCGAGCCGGCCCGAAACGGCGAGCATCGCATCGCGAATCGCTTCTCCCTCCAGCCGCCGCACCAGCGCATGATGCCACAACAAATTCTGCGGATCGCTTTGCCGATCGGCCGCGCTTTCCGCGGCCGACATTTGATACGAACTCGACAGCATGATTTCACGAATCAATCGCTTCACCGACCAACCTTCGCGAATGAACCGATCGGCGAGAAAATCGAGCAATTCCGGATGCGTCGGCCGTTGCCCGAGCACGCCGAAATTATCCGCCGTGGGCACGATCCCCCGGCCGAACAAATGCTGCCACACTCGATTGACCATCACGCGCGGCACAAACGGGTCCGACGGATCGATCATTCGCTCGGCCAATTCAAGCCGGCCGCTGCCGTGCTCGATCGGCGGTTGATGCGGTCCGGCGATGGCTTCCAAAAACCGCCGCGGCGCAATTTCGCCCGGCGTTTTGTGGCTGCCGCGCAACAGCACATGTTCGTCGAAGCCGTTGCCGTCGAGCATTGCCATCGCCGTGGCCGATGGTTTTAGTTCGGCAACCGCCGCCTTCCGTTCGCGATGGTGTTCAGCGAGTTGCGATTCTCGTAGGTCAGGCTTTCCAGCCTGACGGAACGCAAGCGCATCGGCATGCCCCAAAAGCCAATTGGCCAACAGCGCGCGATCCGGAGCATCGGGCTTCTCGGCAAGCCGGTTCGCCGCCAAGTCGTCGGCCACCGCCGTCACGAGCGACTGATAGCGCTCAGCCAGGCGCTCAATCGCGGCAGACGACGGCGCGGCGTCGTGCGCCGACGGTGCTGCGTTCGACGGTGCCGCGTTCAGCGACGACAAAATATTCGCCATCTCGGCCGACAGCAGCCGATCGGCGCGGCTTGGTTCCGGCGGAGCGCTTGGGGACTGAATCACTCCTGCGACGCCGATGAATCCCGATTTGCCGGTGGGCGTGAATTCGATGTGTGCATGTTGTCCGACGTAGTCGCTTACATTGTGCGAAATCCATGTCCAGCGTTCGCCGGCATCGACATGCCGTTTGGTGCTCCCGTGCAGTGGCCCGGCCACCATCCGATGCGAATCGACCACGACGAACACGTCGCCCGAACCACAGATGCGGTACCACAATTGCGGCGATGCAATCTTGAATTCCGGAGTACGCAGCATGCCATGCAGGGCGGTGCTGATCAGCCCGCTATTGGCCATTCCCTCCGGGACGACCGCCACCAACGATCGTCCTGGCAGCTTGAGGCCGCCGCCGCCCGCGATGCTTTGCCCAATTGCATCGAGAGCGAGAAAGATTTCGCCGGCATGCGCCGGCCGATCGCCGAATGCCATGCCATCGGTGATCCAATCGGCCGGTGCTGCATGGCCGTAATCGACGATCCACGCTGCGCCGAGCGGCAGCGTTGCGGCGCGCGCCGATGCGGCGCGCCAATCGGCCGCGATCGGCCGCAGGAGCTGCGCGATTCGCTCCAGGCTTTCCGGTTGCGAGTCGAGCGAAAGCACGGCCCATGGATAAAGCGGATCGAAGGCATCGGTATGCGCTTTCTGCACCATATCGACGATGCGCGCAAGGCGGACCGGATCGAGATGACGATGGTCGGCGATTGCCGCGACCGCCTCTCCGCCCGCGTCGCTAGCGGCGCGCGGCGCAAGGGGGAGGGGCACAGTCGCATTTTGTTCACCAGGCATCGCAAGATGAGCCAGTCCCCGGCCGGTTCGAAGCACGGAACGAGCGGCAAGCAGATAGTCGCCGAAGCGGCCGATCGTCGGCCGAACGCCGTCGACAACCGTCCGCACGATTTTCGTCCGCGCCGTGTCGTCAATCGCTTCCAGTCGTTCGACCGTCGTCCGATTCTTGCGTTCCCACTCGAAACGCACGTCGCGAAAGCTGCTGCTTTCCAACATGCCTGCGACCGCGTAATAGTCCTTCGAAGAAATCGCATCGAACTTATGATCGTGGCAGCGGGCGCAACCGAGCGTGAGTCCTAAAAAAGTCTTGCCCATCACATCGATCTGATTGTCGACGCGATCGAATTCGTCTTGGCGAATGTCGACCGGCGAATGGAGCCATTCTCCCAGGTGCCAAAAGCCGGTGCCGAGAACCGATTCGTTGATTCGGCCACTCGGGTCGAATCGCGGCGCGGGAAGCAAATCGCCGGCGATCTGTTCGGCGACGAATTGGCTGTAGGGCACGTCGGAATTGAATGCCCGAATCACGTAGTCGCGATATTGCCACGCGTCGGGAATCGCGTAGTCGAACTCGTGGCCCCGCGTTTCGGCATACCGGGCCAAGTCGAGCCAATGCCGGGCCCATCGCTCGCCGAATTGCGGCGAAGCCAATAGCCGGTCGACTACGGTTTCCCAAGCCTTCGGCGAACGATCCCCGATGAACGCTTCGACATCGTCGGCGGTCGGCGGCAGCCCCACCAAGTCGAAGCTTGCCCGGCGAATCAATGCCCGTCGGTCCGCAGTCGGCGGCGGCCGCATGCCGGCAGTTTCCCAGCGGGCCAAGAGAAAGTTGTCGATTGGGTCATTCGCCCAGGCCGGATGCTTCACCGCCGGCGGAGCGACGGCATGAATCGGCTGCCATGCCCAGTGCGCCGCGCGACGGGCCGCCAGATCAAACTTCTTCTTTGGCGATGCGGACGCGGCCGAATGGCCTCCTTCGGTAATTGCGGCCGGCGTGTCAGGCCAGGGAGCGCCAAGTTCCACCCAGCGGGCAAGCACGGCGACTTTGTCGGCCGGCAGTCTCTTCTTGGGCGGCATCTGCAAGTCAGGGTCTTGGTAGCCGACCGCTTCGACGAGGCGGCTCTTGGCCGGTTGCCCCGGCACGATCGCCGGTCCGCTATCGCCGCCCGTGAGCAATTGCTCCCGGCTATCGAGTCGCAGGCCCCCTTTGATTTCCTTCGCCGCGGCCGAATGACACGAATAGCACGAATTGGCCAGTAGCGGCCGCACCTGCTTCTCGAAAAACTCGGCCGAAGCGTCGCTGCCGGCCGAATTTTCCGCAGCAAACAGCGGGGAAGTGACAAATGCCAGCGCAGCCAAGCTTAGAAATGCGATTAAAGCAGTGACGAACCGCACAGAGGCGATGGTCAATCCTCGGCGCATACGGTTCGTCCTCCCGACGCGACTGGCGATCGAGCCGCGCAAGCCGCCGCACAATCATGCCGCACAATCACAATCATATTGTCTAGAGGCAATTTCGAAACCGCTGGGGATGTCCCCCCCTCCTTACGGTCTTGAAAGGACTTCTCGACGAAAATCGCAACCTCAAATCTATTTTGGCGGATGTGTTGCGTCAATACTTGCCGCAGGCAAGCGCCGCTTGGCCGAGGCAAATGCCGCCGTCGTTGACGGGAACGGCTTCGTTGGTGAGCACCCGCAAGCCTGACATGCTTGCGAGCTGCTCGAAAACCGAATCGAGCAAGAGTTCGTTTTGAAAAACGCCGCCGGAAAGGGCGACGGTGCGGATTTCGCCGCCGCCGGCTCGATGTCGCGAAATAATCTTGCCCACCTGCTCGACCACCGCCGCCGCGACGGCAGCATGAAAGGCGGAGGCGATTTCAGCAACCGCTCGGCCGGCGATTCGATCACGAACGATCGCTTGCAATAGTGGCCGATGATCGAGACCGGAAAATGGATAGCGGGGCTGAGGCGCCACGCGCGCGGCTTGATTTTCGAGCCAAATCGCCGCCTGGCCCTCGTAGGTCGCCTCGCGCAGGAATCCCAAGATCGCGGCGACCGCGTCGAACAATCGGCCCATCGAGCTGGAGCGAAAACATCGCACGCCACGCGCGACCATTTTCACGGCATCCCAAAATCGCTTCGGCATCGGTTGCGGCAAACGGGCAAGCTCCGGCAACTTGGGCAGATCGGCCACGAATGCCGCCGCCGCTTGAGCGGGAAATCGCGCCGCCGCATCGCCCCCCGGCATTTGCACCGGCCGCAACCACGCGACTCGCTCAAACCCATCGCGAACGCTGCCGACAAAGAATTCGCCTCCCCAAATCGAACCGTCGCGTGCATAGCCGGTGCCGTCGAATGCCACGCCGACCGCGGGTTCATCCAACAATCCGTGCTCCGCCATGACGCTGGCCACATGGGCTTCGTGGTGCTGCACGCCGAATCGCCGCGCGGCCGGCAGCGCCGCAGCAACGCGCGTCGATGTGAACTGCGGATGCAGATCGTGGACGATGGTTACCCGTTCGATCGCGATCCGGTACATCGCCAGCAGATCGCGGATCGTCTCTTCGAAAGCCGCGTCGGTTTCGGCATCGCCGAGGTCGCCGATATGCTGGCTCACCAACACTTCGCCATCCACCACCAGCGCGATCGCGTTTTTCAAATCGCTTCCCACGGCGAGAATCGGTTCGCGGACCGGCAAGCGGCACACGACCGACGGCGAATAGCCGCGGCTGCGGCGAAACATGAACGGCCGTCCGCGGCGAACGGCGACGACCGAATCGTCGATCCGCCGCGCAATCGGACGCCCGCCGATCAAGAACGCATCGGCAATGCCGACCAATCGATCGAGCGCGTCGGCATCGCGGTAGGCGATCGGTTCGCTCGAGCGATTGGCACTGGTCAGCACCATCGGGCTCGGAGCGCCGAACTTGATCAGCAGATGGTGCAGCGGCGCATACGGCAACATGACGCCGAGCGAAATATTGTCCGGCGCAACGCCATCCAGTTCTGCCCGCGCTCGGCCAACTACGATCGGTCGGGCCACGTCGCACAGCAATCGGCGGTGCTGGTCGGTCAGTTCGATGAGCGTTTCCGCCTGCTCAAGATCGGCTGCCATCAGGGCGAACGGCCGTTCCTTGCGAAATTTTCGCGATCGCAGTGATTCGACCGCCGACGGATTGCGTGCATCGCACGCCAGATGGTATCCGCCGATCCCTTTGACGGCCAAAATTTTTCCGCCGCGCAGCAATTCGGCCGCCCGTGCGATCGGTCCAAGATTTTCCTTGCCGCCCGAATTGGCGGTGGCTGAATCCTCAGCGGCTGAAGCATTTTCCAGCAGCCGATACGCAGGTCCGCATTGCTCGCAAGCCACCGGTTGCGCATGGTAGCGGCGGTCGAGCGGGCTCTCGTATTCCTCGCGGCACTGCGTGCATAGCGGCCAATCGGCCATCGACGTGTTTGCTCGATCGTACGGCAGCCGGACGATGATCGAATATCGCGGGCCGCAATTCGTGCAATTGATATAAGGATATTCGAACCGCCGGTCGGCCGGATCAGCGAGTTCTTTCGAGCAATCCGCGCAGATCGCCAAATCGGGGCTGATTCGTACCGTCGGCGCGTGTACGGCATGGCTGTGGCGAATTTGAAAATCGGAAAGGCCCAACGGCGCCGTCGCGCGAACCTCGAACTGAGATACTCGAGCGGCAGGCGGCGGATGGCTCCTCATGTGATCGACGAAGGCGGCCAAATTCGCGGCAGATCCGGCGGGAATCTCGGCATGGATTTCAACGCCCGCTTCGCCGTTGAGCACCCAACCGGCGACACGGTGTGCCGTTGCGGCTCGGGCAACAGACGGGCGAAATCCGACGCCTTGCACGACGCCGCGAATCGAAATCCGCACCGCCGCAGCTTCGCCGTTCGCCGAGTTGTCGTCCATTTGCAGTGGCGGCTCTCTTGGAGACATTGTGGAATTCGCCCGCGCCCATTGTAGCAGGCACGCTCCGTGTGCCGTCCGCCACTTCTACCGGCCAGCGACTGCAACCGGTTTTTCAACGCCCATCGAGATCAAACGCGTGTCGTCGCGCCGACGGCACAGGGAGCGTGCCTGCTACGTTGGTTGCATGGTCGCAGCACTCTGCCGTTCCGTGCCTGGGCGTAAAACGTCAATCGCCCTTAAGCCGGCCGAGCGCGAGCCGCAGGGTGTGATACATCGCCGCCTGCACCTCTTGCAGCCGGGGAATATAGTCCGATGGGACAGTGAACGCATGATCGGCCAGATGGTCGCGAAGAATATCGCCGCCCTGCGAGCCGAGCAGCGCGAGCGTCAGCATGCCGCGCTTTCTTGCCTCGACCAATGCGGCGATCACATTCTTTGATTTCCCGCTGGTCGAAATTCCGAAAGCGATGTCTTGCGGCCGGCCACCGGCGATCATCTGCCGCATGAAAACCAGTTCCACGCCGACGTCGTTGGCGATCGCGCTGATATTCGCCGGCTCCATCGACAGCGACACGGCCGGTAGCGGCGCGATGCCTGCCGGCGGGACAACGCAGTCGAGCACGAAATCGTTTGCATCGGTTGCCGAGCCGCCGTTGCCGAAGGCCAGAATCGTACCGCCGCGAATCAATCGCTCATGAATCGCGAGCGCGGCCGCGGCGAGTGGTTCCGATTGTTCTGCAGCCACTAGGCTTCGCAGCCGTTCATCGTCAGCCGCTTTATGTTGTATGGAAAGGGCCACTTCGCTCAGCGTATCAGCCGGCGGCTTTTCTCCTTCGCCCAAGAAGGGATACAGGAATGCCGACGCCCCGACATCGTGGCCGATGGTTTGCTGCTCGAGGAAAACATGCACCGTCTCCCACAGCGTGTGGTACATCAGCTCCGTAAGCTCTTGATGAATGAACGGATCGCTGGAAGCCGCGGGCAGATCGTGCGCGCCCAGCCGTCCCGGCCACTCGCAAACGAGCGCTCCGCGCCGCCGGCAAACGTCGAGCCAACCGTGAACTCGTGCATTGCCTTCGGGCGGACCGAAGCCCATCACGATGTCGTCGGGCCGAAGAATGGCCGCCAGCCATTCCTCCGGGGCCGCGGAGAGATCGAGCGCCGCCAGGGCCCGCTTGCCGACAATCACCGGATGCACGAACTCGACCGACACATGTTGGGCATCGGTGAGATAGGGCCCGACGCCAAAGGCGAGCAACCGGCCGCCGCGCAAGAACCGCTCGGCCATTTCCTTGCACACCGCTGCCAGTGCATCGCAATGCCGCGGAATATATTCGGCCGAAACGAGGTTCCGCGCCAGCAACTGGGCGCGGATAAATTGAACGAGATCGGCGTGCGAGACCATATGGCCATCTTGCCAGCGGCGTGGCCGAATCGCAATAGACGGCTCGGCGCCGGCCGTCCGTGAGCTGCCCGAAGTAGTCGCGAGATGGAGCGATCGCTGAGAATCGCGGGCGAACTCTAATTACTGCCGGAATTCGCCGAGCCGCCTGTCCCAAGATTTTTCGCGTCGGCCGATTCAGTCGACGAAGGTGGTTGCGAGAGCAACCGCGTCAGCGTGTTGGGATGAACGCCGAGCAGTTTTGCAGCCCGGCCTTTGTGCCCTCGAGTCACTTCCAAGGCCTGCCGCACTGCTTCATCGCGCAAGCGGCCGAGATTGAAAAATGGCAGGCACGATGGAATGCGATTCACTCGGTCGATATTCGGCAGGCTCGGCGCTGCATCGAGCACATACGATTGCTCGATGACGTGCGACAATTGGCGCACGTTGCCCGGCCAATCGAATTCGCAAAAATCGCGCAGCGTGTCGGCATCGGGTCGCCAGACGGGGCGCTGATACTTTGCGGCGAATCGCATGGCGAAAAACTCGATCAATTCCGGAATGTCTTCCACGCGTTCGCGCAACGGCGGCACGCGCAGCTCGACCATGTTCAGGCGATAGAACAAATCTTCGCGGAATCGACCCGCGGCAACCTCTTTTTCCAAATCGCGATTCGTGGCGGCGAGCACTTGCACTCGGATCGGCACTGGATGGGCGGCCCCGACCGGGGTGACTTCAGACTGCTGCAAGACGCGAAGCAGTTTCGGTTGCAACTCGGCTGGCATTTCCCCGATTTCATCCAGGAAGGCAACGCCCTCTTCCGCCGCACGAAACACGCCCAGCGAACTGCCGAGTGCGCCGGTGAATGCGCCCTTTTCATGGCCGAAGAGTTGGCTTTCCGCCAACGTTGAGGTCAGGGCGGCGCAATTGACGGGGATGAAGGGCTTCGTGGCCCGCGGCCCTGCGCGGTGCAACGCGCGCGCCCAGACTTCCTTGCCGGTGCCGGTTTCGCCGGAGATGAGAACGGTGCATTCGACTTCGGCCGCTCGTTCGACGTGCTGCGCCACTTGGCGCATGCCGAGACTGCGTCCAATGACCCACTCCTGGCCGAATGAGTCGGCCGTGTCAAGAAGTCGCGAAGAAAGACCGCTGGCTTGCTCAGATGGTATACGCATAAATCGTTTTGGCCCACGACGTTAACGAAAGCCGCCGGAGCCGCTAGGGAGCGTTTGCCGAAGACCGTGGCTTGCTCCCGGAACTAAATCATTAGCTGTTGATCCTAGCTGCAAAAATGGCTTCGCACGCCCTGCGAACCCCCCGCTTCAAGGCAATTCTCTCCGCCTATTCCCAACTTCAACTACGGAGTTCCATTATATGTACGACTCGCAGGGTTGCAATGAATTTGTTGGTTAAAGTTTGCCAATGGGGGAATAATTTCTTACCGCGAGAGGGGGGCGAGCGAGCGGAACGACGCTTTCGGACCGGGATCGCGACACAGTGGAAACCGTTTGATGGCAGGCGAGGCGACCGGTCGCGAGCCGCAGCCTGCCCTCTCTTGTCGCCCCTACGGATCGAGATTTTCCAATTCAGAAACTCATTTCGGCGGCGATATTGTTTCGGGTTGCTTTGCGTCGGAAACAAAGAAAAACAAGTGCTGCCAGGGGAGTTTTTCGAAGTCTTCAACCAACTTAAACCCGTTCGATGGAAGCTCTTTGAGCACCTGCTCCTTGCTCATCTTGTGCAGCGGCTTAATGGGCACATTTCGGTCTTCGGCCCGAAACTCGGCCAACACCAGCTTTCCCCCCGGTTTCAAGCTTTTCCGCATCGCGGCGAGCATTTCCTCGGGGTTCGAGAACTCGTGATATACGTCGACGCAAAGAATCATGTCGACGCCCGCCGGCGGCAGCTTCGGGTCCACGGTCGAGCCGAGAATAAGCTCGATATTGTCGAGCTTCGCATTCTTGGCGCGTTCTTTGAGCAGGTGGAGCATTTCGGGCTGGATGTCGACGGCGAGCACTTTTCCGGTCGGGCCGACGATCTTGGCAAGCCTGAGCGTATAAAACCCATTGCCGCAGCCCATATCGCAAACTACTTGGCCGGGCTTGAGGTTGAGCGCTTTGAGCATGGTTTTGCAATCTTCTTCCCGTTCGCGCGACTCGCGAGTGAGCCAGGGCGCGCCGAGATAGTGCATCGTTTGGGCAATTTCCCGCCCTTTGTAGAACTTCAACGGCGGCGGAATTTTTTGGTCGGCCTGCGCCGCCTGCTGCGCCCATGCCGCGCCCGGCGCACTGCCAATCGCCACCGCGACAAGCAGCGCAGTCGCACATGCAGCCAAGCTCCACGCACCACCAGCGGACGGATTTCTGGTCATCGGACGAACTCTCGGTTTTGCCTGCGGAATCGCCGCATCTTCGCCCCGCGTTATTCTACCAACCCGCCGCCCGTCGCACACTCACTCGCCCCTCGCCCCTCGCCCCTCCACCCTTCCCCCTGCTACAATCCTGCCCATCGGATCCACAACCATTTTCAGGCGGAGACCATTGGGCAATGAGCGCTTTTTTGGGCATCGATATCGGCACCTCGGGCACAAAGGCGTTGGCCATCGATCCCAAAGGAAAAATCCTGGCCGAGGCGACCCAATCGTATCCGGCCTATCATCCCAAGCCGCTTTGGAGCGAGCAAGATCCTGAAGATTGGTGGCAGGCCACGGTGGCTACAGTTCGCTCGGTCGTGCAAAGGGCGAAGCTCAAACCAGCCGATGTGAAATCGATCGGCCTCTCGGGCCAGATGCACGGCTCGGTGTTTCTCGACAAGCAGAATCGCGTCGTGCGCCGAGCGCTGCTTTGGAACGATCAGCGAACGGCGGCCGAATGCGGCGAAATCGAGCGCCGCGCCGGCGGCCGGCGGCAGTTGATCAAAATGGTTGCCAATCCGGCGTTGCCCGGCTTCACCGCTCCCAAAATCCTCTGGTTGCGAAACCACGAACCGCGGAATTTCGATCGCACGACCAAGATCCTGCTCCCGAAAGATGATATTCGTCGTCGGCTGACCGGTGAATTCGCCACCGAAGTGAGCGATGCCAGCGGAATGCTGCTGTTCGACGTTGCAAAGCGAACCTGGTCGAAGCCGCTGTTGTCGAAGCTTGAATTGGATATCGATCTGTTCGGCCGCTGCTACGAATCGGAAGATGTCACCGGTCAGTTGAGCCGTGCCGCGGCAGAAGAACTTGGCCTGACGGCGGAGTGCCTCGTGGTGGGCGGGGCCGGCGATTGCGCTGCCGGAGCGATCGGCAACGGCATCGTCAACAGCGGCACGCTTTCCACGTCGATCGGCACCTCGGGCGTCATGTTTGTGCATAGCGACCAGCCGCAGATCGATCCCGAAGGCCGGCTGCACACGTTTTGCCACGCCGTTCGCGGCCGGTGGCATATGATGGGCGTAATCCTCGCGGCCGGCGGGGCGTTGCAGTGGTTTCGCAACCGGCTTTGCCAAGCCGAGGCCGAAGCGGCCAAGAAAGCCGGTGTCGATGTCTACGACGTTCTGGCGGAGGAGGCGGCCACGACGGAACCGGGATGCCAGGGTTTGTTTTTCTTGCCGTATCTCTCCGGCGAGCGCACGCCGCATGCCAATCCCGATGCCCGCGGCTGCTTCATCGGCCTTACGCTGGCCCACGGCCGAGGCCACATCGTGCGCGCGATCCTGGAGGGAGTCACGTACGCCCTGCGCGATAGCCTGGCGATCATTCGCGCGTTGGGCGTGCCGGTGCGGCAAATTCGCGCCAGCGGCGGCGGATCGCGAAGCGCGCTGTGGAAGCAGATTCAGGCCAACGTTTTCGGTCAGAAGGTGGTCACACTCAATGCCGAAGAAGGGGCCGCCTACGGAGTCGCGTTGCTGGCGGCAGTTGGAGCCGGGGCGTTCAAAAATATTCAAGAGGCATGCGCCGCGACGATCCGTGTCGTCGATCAAACCCCTACCCAACGCCGTGCCGTGGCGTATTATGATCGTGGATTTGCCGAATATCAGCAACTCTACCGTTCGCTGGAGAACGATTTCCATCGAATCGCGGAGCTCGAAAAGTAGCTGTGGCTCGACCTCTCACGCCATGTTTGATCTCGCATTGCTTTCGGAGCGATCGCCATGCCGCCGTTGTATCTGAGCGAATCGGATGTGAAGAAGTTGCTCGATATGCGCACGGCAATCGAAGTGGTGGAAGAAGCGTTTCGCCAATGGGCCGACCACAAGGTGTGCAACGTGCCGCGAACCCGCGCCAAGGGCGCCGGCATCGTGGTTCACACGATGAGCGCCGCCGCCGACTATCTCGGCCTGGCCGGTTGGAAATGCTATGCCACGACCCGGGCGAACGCGGATTTTCATGTCGGCCTCTACGATAGCCGCACCGGAATGCTCGTGGCCCTGATCGCCGCCGAATTTCTCGGTCGGCTCCGCACCGGCGCGACCACCGCAGTGGCGGTCGAATGGATGGCCGATGTGGCGGCGCATGAGGTCGGCGTCTTTGGCGCCGGCCGGCAAGCGCGCACGCAGCTCGAAGCGATCCGCCTTGCCCGGCCGATCAAGCAAGCATTTGTATACAGCCGGGATGAAACGCGGCGAAAGACATTTGCCGTCGAGATGAGCCGCTCGCTGGGGATCGACGTCGTGCCGGTGGATCGCCCGCACGAAGCGGCCGAAGAACTGCCGATCGTCGTCACCGCCACGACGAGCTCGGTGCCGCTGTTCGACGGCAAATGCCTTGCCGAGGGAACGATGGTTGCCGCGATCGGATCGAATTGGCTGAACCGCGCCGAGATCGACGTGAACGTCGTCCGCCGCGCCGACAACATCGTGTGCGACAGCGTCGAGGCATGCCGCAACGAGGCCGGCGATTTCGTCGATGCCATTGAAAAGGGCGTTTTCGATTGGTCGCGAGCCGTCGAATTGGCCGACGTCGTCGCCGGGCAAGCCGTCGGCCGCAGCAGCCGATCCAGTGTCACGCTGTTCAAATCGGTCGGCTTGGCAATCGAAGACATCGCCCTTGCCGGCAAGCTCGTCGATCTTGCCCGTGCCCAAGGCGTCGGTACAGAACTCGGTGTCGCCGAATCCGAGGCCGCCGGCGGCGAATAAACCAAACGAAACCGCGGCAACTTGCCCGACGCGCGAAACCGCAAGCGAGCCGCAATCCCCCGCTTAGTAATGAAGCTCGCTTGCGGTTTCGCGCGTCCGCCGCCGTATTCCTCACCACCACCCTCACCACCACCCTCACCCTTCCCCGCATGCGTATCCAACTCTACGACACCACCCTTCGCGACGGCAGCCAAGGCGAAGGAGTGAATTTCTCGCTCCAAGACAAGCTCCAGATCGCCCGCTGGCTCGACGAGCTGGGCTTCGACTATATCGAAGGGGGCTATCCGCTGTCGAACGAGAAGGACGCCCAGTTCTTTCAGCGCGTGAAAGACCTGCGGCTCAAGCATGCCCGGGTGTGCGGGTTCGGCATGACGCGGCGCAAAGGCGTTCGGCCTGCCGACGACCCGGGCATGAAGGCCCTGCTCGATTGCGGCGCCGCAACGCTCACGATCGTCGGCAAGACTTCGGCGTTCCATGCCACCGAAGTGCTCCGCGTCTCGCTGGAAGAAAACCTGGCGATGATCGAAGACACGATCCGCTACTTGCGCGAGTCGGGCCGCGAAGTCATCTACGATGCCGAGCATTTTTTCGATGGTTGGAAATTCAATCCCGAGTACGCCCGCCAGACGATCCAAGCCGCCGCGGCCGCCGGCGCCGGGCGGATCGTGCTCTGCGACACCAACGGCGGCAGCATGCCGAACGAAATCGGCGATCTCACCCGTGCCGCGATTTCGGCCGTCGATGTGCCGGTGGGCATCCATTGCCACAACGACTGTGAACTGGCGATCGCCAATTCGCTGGCCGCCGTCGACGCCGGCGCCACCCAAGTGCAAGGCACGATCAACGGCTTCGGCGAACGCTGTGGCAATGCGGATTTGATCTCGACGGCCGCGAATCTCGCCGTGAAGCGGAACGGCCTCGAGGTGCTCGCGCCCGGCGGAGTGCAACGGCTCACCGAGCTATCGCGCTTTGTCTTCGAAACCGCGAATATGAACTATCGCAACAACCAGCCGTTCGTCGGGCCGAGCGCGTTTGCCCATAAAGGCGGAATGCACGTGCACGCCGTCAATCGCGTCGCCGCCAGTTACGAACATATCGATCCCGCCGCGGTCGGAAACCAACGGCGAATTCTCGTTAGCGAACTTTCGGGCCGGTCGAACATCATCGCCATGGCCACGCGGCATAATCTGCAAAACGATCTCCCGCTCATGGACAAGATTCTGGCCCAGGTCGTGTCGCTCGAAAACAATGGGTATCAATTCGAGTCGGCCGAGGCGTCGTTCGATTTGCTCGTGCGGCGCTGCGCCGGCACGTTTCAGTCTCATTTCGAGCGGCTCAGCTACCATGTCGACATGGGCTGGGACGATCATCATGGCCTTCAAACCGAGGCCACGATCAAGCTCCGCATCGGCGACGCGCTGCGCCACGAGGTGGCCGAGGGGGATGGCCCGGTGAACGCGCTCGATGCGGCGTTGCGAAAGGCTCTTGAAGTGGCCTTTCCCAATTTGGCCGAAATGCACTTGGTCGACTATAAAGTTCGCGTCATCAATTCCGAGGCGGGCACCGCCGCGGGTGTGCGAGTCGTGATTCAAAGTCGCGACCACGATGTCGACTGGGGTACCGTCGGCGTCAGCGAAAACGTGATCGAAGCAAGCTGGATCGCACTCGTCGACGCAATCGAGTACAAGCTTTGCAAAGACGAAGCGCGAGAGCCGCAGAAGATCGCCGAGTGACGACGCCGATTCAAGGATGCGACGCGCGAAACCGCGAGCGAGCTTCACTGTCATGCGGCGGACTGAAGCTCGCGTGCGGTTTCGCGTCTGATTCAAACTCTACCCCGTTGCCAAAATCATGACCGAATCCGCGGCGGCCGCCGAGCTGCCAAAACAATACGACCACGTGCAGGCCCAACAGCGATGGTATCGCTTCTGGAATTCGCACGGCTATTTCCACAACGAACCCGATTCGCGCAAGCCCTATTCGATCGTCATCCCGCCGCCGAATGTGACCGGTGCTTTGCATCTCGGCCATGCCCTGAACAACACGCTGCAAGATATCTTGATCCGTTTCAAGCGGATGCAAGGTTTCAACACGCTCTGGATGCCCGGCACCGACCACGCCGGCATTGCGACGCAAGCGGTCGTCGAGCGACGGCTGATGGAAGAGGAGAAACAGAGCCGGCACGATTTGGGCCGCGACGGTTTGGTCGCGCGCATCTGGCAGTGGAAGGACCAATACGAAGCCCGCATTCTCGACCAACTCCAGCAAATGGGAATGAGCTGCGATTGGCAGCGCACGCGGTTCACGCTCGACGCCATTTGCGCCCGGGCCGTGCGGCACACGTTTTACCGCATGTTCACCGACGGCTTGATCTATCGCGGCAAGCGGCTCGTGAATTGGGACCCATTTCTGCAAACCGCCGTAAGCGACGACGAGGTGTTTCACGAAACCGTGAAGGGCCACTTCTGGCATTTTCGCTATCCGGTCGTCGATCCGCAGCCGGGCGAGCCCGAGTTGGTCGCGATCGCCACCACGCGCCCGGAGACAATGCTGGGCGACACGGCCGTCGCCGTGCACCCCGAACCCGCCGCGGCGCTCGACAAAGCGGAGCGCGAGTTGGAAGCGAAATTGTCAGCGGCCGCGCAAAAAGATCGGGCCGACATCGAATCGCAATTGGCCAATATCCGCGAGCGCCGCGAAACCGTGTTGCCGAGGCTCATCAAACTGCGCGACATGGCCCGCGCTGGCCGGCGGTTGCGCTTGCCACTATTGAATCGAGAGATTCCCCTCGTGGCCGATGAATGGGCCAAGCCCGAAATGGGCTCCGGCTGCGTGAAAATCACGCCCGCCCACGATCCGAACGACTACGAAGTCGGCCGCCGCGCGAATCTGCCGAGGATCAACATTTTGAACCGCGATGGCACGCTGAACGAAAACGCCGGCCCCTACAAGGGTCTCACGGTGGCCAAGGCCCGGCAGCGCGTCGTCGCCGACTTAGAAGCCGCGGGTTTGGTGGAACAGATTGAAGACCGCGAAATCGATCTGGCCCATTCCGACCGCTCGAAGACGCCGATCGAGCCGTTCTTGGCCGATCAATGGTTCGTGCGGATGGAGGATCTCGCCCAATCGGCGATGGATGCGGTCACGACCGGGCGGGTGCGAATCATTCCCGATCGCTATGCGAAGGGCTATTTGGATTGGCTCGGCGAGAAACGCGATTGGCCGGTGAGCCGGCAATTGTGGTGGGGCCATCGCATTCCAATCTGGTATGCGCCGACCGCTTCGGAAGCCGATTTGAAAAAAGCGTTTGCCGATCGGCCGGATGTCGCCTGGCGGCGCGACGAAGAAAATAATCAATGGCTGATCTGCGCCCAAGAAGCCGACCTGCCGGCCGACGCCATTCCGGGCCACACGATTTCGCAAGATGCCGACGTGCTCGACACTTGGTTCAGCTCCGCGCTCTGGCCGCATTCGACGCTCGGTTGGCCCAATCAAACGCCCGATCTGGCTTACTATTATCCCACCCGCGCTCTGGTGACCAGCCGCGACATCATTACGCTGTGGGTGGCCCGGATGGTGCTCGCCGGCCTGTACAACCTGGGCGAGGTGCCTTTTCGCGATGTGTTCATCCATCCAAAGATTTTGGATGGCAACGGCGAAACAATGTCGAAGACCAAGGGCAACGGCGTCGATCCGCTCGATGTCGTCGGCAAATTCGGCGCCGATGCGCTGCGATTCGGCCTCGCCTATATGGCCACCGAAACGCAAGACGTGCGCATGCCGGTCGAATTCGAATGCCCGCATTGCCGCAAAAACGTCGGGCAGACGCAGAAGAACCGCGTCCTGCCGCGCGTGAAATGCACGCACTGCGGCAAAGAATTTTCCACGCAATGGGCCTCGAAGGCCGACGACCTCGCCCTGCCGCGAGCGATGGTCACCAGCGAACGATTCGAGTTGGCCCGCAATTTCTGCAACAAGCTGTGGAACGCGGCGCGGTTTGCGCTTTTGAATCTCGAGGGTTACGAGCCTGCGCCGATCTGTCTCGATGCCCGCTCGCCGATCGAAGACCGCTGGGTGCTCAGCCGGCTGTCGAGCGTTACGGTTGCGGTGACCGATGCGCTCGAGGCGTATAAATTCGCCGAAGCGGCGCGGATGCTTTACGACTTTGCCTGGGATGAATTCTGCAGCTTCTATGTCGAGATGATCAAGACGCGGCTCGCCGAGCCGGGATCGCGGCCGGAGGCACAGCGCGTGTTGGCGCATGTGCTCGACACACTCGCCCGCCTGTTGCATCCGATGACGCCATTCATCACCGAAGAGATTTGGCAGCGACTGACGGAAGCGGCGCCGCGGCGCGGCTTTGCATCGCCCGAGCCGCCCGCCGAAAGCGTGATGATCGCGCCGTGGCCCGTGGCCGATGGGCAACCGATCGACGCGCGGATCGAAACGCAGTTTGCAAAGTTTCAAGCCGTGTTGGCCGGCTTGCGCGAAGTGCGCAGCCGGCAGAATATCGCCCCGAAAACGCCGATTCTTTTTTCCGTGCGTACCGATGCGGAAACGCAGTCCCTGTTGGAACCGATGGCGGCGTATTTCCAATCCATGGCCGGCGCAACAGCCACGGCGTGGGGCCCGGCGGTGCAATCCCCTGCGATGTCGGCCAATTTCAGCGCCGCCGGCTGCGAAGTGTTCGTCGATCTGGCCGAGCATATCGACGTGGAAACGGAAATCGCGCGGCACGAAAAAGAAATCGAGCAGTTCCGCACTCAGATCGCATCAAAAGAAAAGCAATTGGCGAACGAAAACTTCGTGCGCCGCGCCCCGGCCGAGGTGGTCGCGAAAGAGCGCGCCGCGCTCGACGAGCTCCAAAGCCGTCTCGCCGCCGCAATCGCCATCCTGCAAAAACTCCTGCGCCGCTAGCGCTTCCTCAAGTCCAGGGAAGGCGCGCGAACCGTCTCCCACTGGCAATCGCCCCCCGGGCCCTCCCTGGGTGCCCGGCGCGCCGATCACCACCCGCGCAATCGCTCTCGCGCGCCTCTGCCACCGATTTCCCCGCGCCCTAGCCGCACGCCTGCGCCGCGATTTATAATCGGTGCTGAAACTTTTCTCCGGCCCGACAAGCAAGAGGTTCGGCCATGCCCGTGCAGATGGAATTATCGCGAATCATCATCAGTGAAATCAACGACCAACAAGTCATCTACCTGAAAGAAGTCGATGGCGACCGAACCTTTCCGATTCTCATCGGTTTTTTCGAAGCTTCGAGCATCCATCGCCGCGTGCGGCAAGATCGCTCGCCCCGCCCGCTGACGCACGATCTGCTGGTGAGCGCGGTCGAGCGGCTCGACGGCGAATTTCAAGACGTCGTGATCAGCGAACTGAAAGACCACACCTACTACGCCGTGCTGCGCATCCGCCACGAAGGCGAATTGGTCGAAGTCGACTCGCGACCGTCCGACGCGATCGCGGTGGCCGTTACCTGCGACCCGCCGCTGCCGATTTACGTTTCGGAAGAAGTGCTCAACGACGTGCTCGGGCAGTGAGGGAAGAGGGGCCAGGGGGCAGAAAACGACACTGCGGCAACGAAGTAGTCGTGATCTTGCGTGCGATTGCGCGTCGCGGAACATTGCGCACAGAACAGCGCAGACGGCACACGGAGAGCGTGTGAAAGAATGCGGACTGGCTCCGAACTCGCTTGATCAAACACCGGCAAAAACGGTCGCCGCGAGGTGCCTGTCCCCATTCTTTCACATCCTCGGAGTGTGTTTGCCACGTAGCAGGCATACTCCGTATGCCGTCGGCCACTTGAAACGCCTGCCATCATGCCGTTCGAGCTGTTCGACCGTGACCAAGAATGGACAATGCGGCAGGGCAATCTCCCCGATTGGTTCCAGCCCGGCGCTACTCGTTGTACTATCGGTATCCGATGGTAGCGTGAGCGAATCGGCGTCGCAGACGGCACACGACTGTGCCTACTACCTAGCAGGCATTCTCCGAATGCCGTCGGCGCGGTGACATGCAATCCATACCGGAAAAGGTGGGAAGCCAGTTCGCGGTCCTGCCCGCAACGGGTGGCAGACGGCACACGGAGTGTGCCTGCTACGCTGGTGAATGCGGACGTTGCTCGGACGGAATGGCGCTTACGTGCATTCGACCGTGGTCAGGTCGACGGCGCCTTCGGCGGGCAGCGATAATTGCTCGATCAATCGCAACACGCATTGCAACGCCATCAGCAGATCGCTGGTCGTTACGATGCCGATCAGTTTGCCGTCTTCGACAACCGGCACGCAGTTGATCCGTTTGGCGAGCAGAATCGTCGTGGCGGCCGCGACGGGCATGTCGGGAGTGACCGTGATCGGATTGGCGGTCATGATGTCGGCGACGGTGTCGCCCCCTTCGCCCTGAATGTCTCGATCACTGACGATGCCGACGAGCTTTCCGCCGGTCGCGCAAACGAGCAAATGCCGGATCACGCTCTCCTTCATTAGTTGGCGCAATTCGTGAACGCTGTCGGTCGGCTTCCGCGTCAGGACCGAAGTGGACATAACCTGCCGCACCGTCATCTTTCCATGCGCAAGTTGCTGCGATTCGGCCGACAAGAAATGCAGGATCGCCTGCCGCTTGACGACGAATCTCGCCTGCAGGTCTTTCGGCACCGGCGCCGGTTCCGGCGCCTCGCTCGTTTTCGCACGAACCATATTGCGGCGCACAAGCCAAAGTGTGGCAATGGCCGGCACGATTCCGGCAATGCAAATCGGCAGCCACACGGCCCAGGGGCTCGACGGGTACGGCGAGGCCTCGGCGACCGGCGCCTTTGCGGAGCTAATCGCGGCATTGTGGTTCGTCGGACCCGCTGTCGCTTGCTGGATCGCCACGGTGCCCAAGAAGGTGTTCTTGAGCGGCGTGCCGATGAACATTCCGACGGCCAGGATCGTTCCGACGATCAACGCGATGCAGACCGCGTATTCAACAACGGCGCTGCCGGCGGAAGAACGTGCAAATGCGAAAAAACGACGCGAAGATCGCTTGGCCATGTCAACACCGGCTCCCTGTGTTGGCAGTCCCGCCCGGAACCCGCCGAGAAATAGTTGATAGTTCGGACCCACGATATAGATAGGTTGGACACGGGGACCGGTCAAACCCTCGTGGGAAAACTAACTTCGGCGCGGATCGCGAGGCGTATATTTCTATCGCTTTGGCGTCTTTTTCTTCGCCGGAGCCTTTGCTTTCTTAGCGGGTGCGGCCGCAGCCTTGATTTTCCCGCTCTTTGCCGCGGCCGATTTGGATGCCGCCTTCTTCGATTGACCGCCGCTCGCCGCAGCTTTCTTCCCGCTGAACGCCGAGGTCCAGCCGTCAGCATATTTTTGCGTCGTTCCCACGCGAATAATCGTCACGTTCGTTCCTTTCTCGAAACCCAATCCGACCAATAGTTCATTTAGAAAAACGCGGTTTGCCCGCCCAGTTGCACAACCGAAGCGATTGCGCAGTCTTTGTTACCGCAATGCGTCGTTATGGTCAAGGGTTCATCCGCGACGGTTCGCTGCAAATTCTCCGACAATGCCGTGTTCGATTGCCGTGCAAATTCGGTCGAGCTCTTCAAGCGTGATCGCCAGCGGCGGCATGACGACAATGACATTGCCCAGCGGGCGCAGCAGCACACCCTCGGCCCGCGCACGCTCGCAGACGCGCAGCCCGCGCCGCTCTTCCCAAGGAAACGGCTCGCGCGTGAGCGGATCGCGAACCAGTTCCACTCCGGCAATTAACCCGCGCTGGCGAACATCGCCCACGCTCGGCAATCCAGCGATTCGAGCAAGGTGTTCGGCAAGCCGATCGATTTTCGGCCGCAGCCGCGCGAGCGTTTGTTCGTCGGCGAAAAGATTAAGCGACTCGAGCGCCACCGCGGCCCCGAGCGGATTGCCGCCATAGGTGTGCCCATGAAAAAACGTCCGGTTCTCGGAGTAATTGCCCAAAAACGCGCGCCAGATTTCATCCGTCGCCAGCGTCGCCGCGAGCGGCAGATAGCCGGCCGTGATGCCTTTGGCGAGGCAGAGCAAATCGGGCGACACGTTTTCTTGCTCGCAGGCGAACATCGTGCCGGTTCGGCCGAAGCCCACCGCCACTTCGTCGGCAATCAGCAGCACGCCATAGCGGCGCGTCAACTCGCGGACCCCTCGCAAATAGCCACGCGGATGCATCACCATTCCCGCCGCGGCCTGCACCAACGGCTCGATCACCACCGCCGCAATCCGCTCGTGATGCTCGGCCAAAAGCCGCTCCATCGCCGCCAGATAATGCTCGCACGCCGCGCCGGTGGAAGCACCAGGAGGCAAGCGATACATATCCGGAGCGGGCACCCGCAACACGTCGAACAAAAGCGGCCGGAACATCGCATGAAACCGTTCCACCCCGCCCACGCTGACGCTGCCGAGCGTGTCGCCGTGATAGGCATCGCCGAGAGCGACATAAAGATTCTTGGCCGGCTTCGGTTCCGAGCGCTGCCGCCAATACTGAAACGCCATCTTGAGCGCCACTTCGACGGCCGTCGCACCGTCGTCGGAAAAGAACACGTGTTCCAAGCCCGCGGGGGCGATATCGACTAGCCGCTTGGCCAGTTCGATCGTGGTGGGATTCGACGAACCGAGCTGTGTCACATGTGCGACCCGATCCAATTGCCTGCGCAGCGCCGAATCAAGCCGCGGATGGCAATGGCCGTGGATATTGCACCACAAACTGCTGACACCGTCCAAATAAGCTCGGCCGTCGATGTCAAACAGCGTGCATCCCTCGGCCCGCTCGATCACCAGCGGCTCGTATTCGGCCATCTGCGTGAATGCATGCCAGACGATTTCTCGGTCCCAGCGGAGGAGTTCGTCGCGAGAAGGCATGGGGAAGGGGCGAGGGGCGAATACGAAGCAGGGAGCGGTCGCGCACGAAGAGTCTCACAGCGGGAGTGGCGCGGTGGATTATTGGGGTGGGCGTTGGCCGACGGTGATGTCGAGTTTCTTTTCTTCGCCGTCGCGGATTACGGTGGCCTTTACCGTCGCGCCGACCTTGCTTTTCGCAACCAATAGCCGCAAGAGCGTCGGGTCGTCGACCGCTTCGCCGTCCCAGGAAGTGATCACATCGCCTGGTTTCAAGCCCGACTGATCGGCCGGTGATCCGGCGACGATGCCGACGACCAGCGCCCCGTGCGTGCTTTTTAGGCCAAGTTGCTGGGCATCGGCCCGCGACAACGGCGCCAATTGCACGCCGAGGTAACCATACGCCTGTCCGACTTTCTGTCCCTTCTTCAGCTTTTCATACACTTCCTTGGCTGTCGAGCTCGGCAGCGCGAAGCTGATGCCTTGATAGCTTTGGCCGTAGATGGCCGTGTTGATGCCGATCACTTGCCCTTGCATGTTCACCAACGGGCCGCCGCTATTGCCGGGGTTCACGGCCGCGTCGGTTTGCAGAAAATCTTGCGTCGGCGAATTCTCGAACCCGCGGCGATCTTTCGCGCTGATGATGCCGAACGTGACGGTGCGGTCCAAGCCATATGGATTGCCGATCGCCAGCACCCATTCGCCGACTTCAAGCTGGCCGCTGTTGCCCCACGTGGCCGCGATCAGATGCGTCGCGGGGATCTTGATTACGGCCAGATCGGAGCCCGGATCGGTACCGATCACCTCGGCCGCGTATTGATGGTTGTTGGCGAGTGTGACTTTGATCGATTGCGCGTTTTCCACCACGTGGTTGTTGGTGACGATGTAGCCGTCGGGATCGATGACCACTCCCGAGGCTTGCCCCTCGACGTGATACATCGCGTTGCCGAAGCCGGCGTTGCCCAATCTGGTTTGTGCCGTATCGATGAACACTACGCTTGGGCCGACTTTGCTCGCGATCACGCTGAACGCCTTGCTCAAGGCTTCGAGCTTATTGCCCACTTGCGGCAACACTTCGTCGATGGCCCGCACCTGGCCGGCCATCTTTTTATATTCGATCTGCTCGAAATACGTGGGCAGATACCAGAGCACCGCAACGGCGATCAACACACCGATCAACATCGGCAATCGCGAAGCGGGATGCGGCGGCGGTGGCACGGAGCGATTCGGATTGGCTGGCGGATAGGCAGGGCCGGGCGGATAGCTGTTCGGGTCCATGGCGATCTGCTTTGACACTTAATGTTGGTGGTCGATACGATAGGCAAGCGCCGACTCGCGGATGCACTGTTACTATAACGTTTTTGCCGAACTCAAACGACCGGCTCTCGCGGCCTCGATCATGCCGTGGTGGGGCGGTTGAGTTGGTTGTTGCAACCCCTGCGCCGTACGCTACCGCCGACCATCGCGGCGAATGCGAATTCCAAACCGCTAGCGAGTCTGTAGATCGTATGCCCTCGCGTTTTCCGCCCGCCGAACTGGCCGAACCGATCGGTCTTGTGTTGATCGGCGGCACGCTCGGTCCGGAATGGCTGCTCGATGCATATCGGCACGGGATTTTTCCCTGGCCGATCATCAGCGGTTGCCGGCAGGTGCAATGGTGGTCGCCCGACCCGCGAGCGATTTTCGAGCTGGATGGTTTTCACGTGTCCCGCCGGCTCGAGCGCACGTGCCGAAGCGGTCGCTTCAGAATCACTTCGGATCGCGACTTTTCTGCCGTCATCCGCGGTTGCGCCACCGCGGGGGCTCGTGCGCGAGCCACTTGGCTATCGCGGGAGATGATCGCCGCCTACCAGGCGCTGTTTGAATTGGGCCATGCGCATAGCATCGAAGTGTGGCGCGAAGATCGGTTGGTCGGCGGCACGTACGGCGTCGCCATCGGCGGATTGTTTGCCGGCGAATCGATGTTCCACTATGAGCGCGACGCCTCGAAGGTGGCGCTTGCGAATCTGGTGTCCCATCTGCGCCAGCGAGGCTACCGCCTATTCGACATCCAAGAGCTAACGCCCCACACGGCCAGCCTTGGAGCGATCGAAGTCCCGCGAAGCGAATATCTCAAGCGGCTGACCCAAGCCGTCGATTGCCCGGTGACATTCGGAACGCTCGCAACAAATTGACGGAGCCCGGGCGAGAATCAGCTGCTGGAAATGGGTCATAGATAGCTGTGCGCCGTGTGCGATTCCGCACGGGGCGAATGCCCGTTTCGCTCACTCTTCCAGGGATGGCGTTGCGGAATTCGCCGCGGCCTTGCAGACAACGTGGCGAGCCACGCTCGGCGTGCCGGCTGTGCTGCTGTGTGGCAGCGCGCCGTGAAGCGCCGATGGCACACGGAGTGTGCCTACTATCCTGGCATCGCCGGAGGCGAGACGAAAGGATGGTCGGGCGTGGACCAATCGTGCCTGGGGACGGCCCGGCTGGGCGTTTCGCCAACCGGGGCGTTGACGAGGATTATCCCCAGCAGCAGCACGCCGGCCGAAAGCGCGCTGCCGATCATCGACCAGCGCATGCCGATCTTGCCGCTATACAGGCCGCGGATGATGCCCGCCAGCCCGGCCACGAGGCCGCACGAAGAAATTGGGATGCTCAAGATCGGCAGGAAAAATAGCATCAGAGCGATGCTTCCCAAGCACGCCGAGCAAACGCCGAATTCGATCGACGGCGCGAATTGGCGTTCGGGACGCGAAATCGGCTCCTCTTCCCTTTCGACCAGCATGGAGGGTTCGATGGTGTTCATGGTTGGCGTATCCGCATTGGTTCCACGAGGCCCATACCGGCGGCTAGCGCCTTGCCGCTCACCGACGGACAGCCCGCCCGTTGGCGGCAGGCGCTAGCCGCCGGTGTTTTCACTCCTCAATGCCCTGGCATATGGGGAATCAGGTTCCGGGAAAAATAATCCGTAAAGGTGAGCGATAACAACACCACCAACCACACAATCGCCACCAACACGATCAACCACGTCAGCCGCGGAGCGTGAATCACATGCATGAAAAACAGCACCACCAGCGACGCTTTCACCAGCGCGATCAACAGCCCGATCGTCTCGTGCGACGCCGGCGAGAGCGAAATGAACGACACGGCGACCGTCAGCACGGTCAGCACCAGCAGGGCCGTGAGCACGATGGCATACAAGCGAACCGTCAGCATTGGTTCATACGACATTCTTCCGCTCCGCTCAAAATCCAATGTGGGTGTGGGTCCCTTGCAGATAAAGCATCGGCAGCAGGAAAATCCACACGATGTCGACGAAATGCCAATACAGGGCCAACACTTCGACCGGCGTGTAATAAACCGGCGAAAAATGCCGGCGAAAGGCCAGGGTCATCACGATCAGCACCGCCACGATGCCGAGCGTCACGTGCAGTGCGTGAATCAATGTCATCACCCAGTAAAACACCAGGAACAACTGCACGTGCGGCACCTGGTCGGGCGATAGATGCTCTTTATCGACCCATTCTTGCGGATTGAATCGCCAGCCGGGAATAAGGAATTCCTTGTAGTCGAGGTAGTATTCGATTCCCTTGAACACCAGAAATAGCAATCCCAGCGCCGCCGTAGTCGCCAGAAACCACGCGGTCTGCTTGTTGGCGCCGAGCTTCGAATAATGCACGGCCAGCACGATCGTAAAACTGCTCAAGAGCAATACGATCGTGTTGGTGCCGCCGATGATCCACTCCAGCTTTTCGCTCCCCTTCTCGAAGGCATCGGTATACATGTGGTGGTAGACGGCCAGCGCGAGGAAGATCGCGCCGAAGAACATCACCTCGGTGGCGAGAAAGACCCACATCGCGGTCGTGGCGGCGTGGTATTGATGCTCGAGGTTTTCATATTGCTCCTCGAGCCGATGGCGCACCAGGATCGAGTGGTCGAGCATGTGGCGCTCGTCGGCCTTGAGCAGCGTGTCGTCAGAGCTCATTTTGCGCCTTCTCGAGGTGGTATTGATACGGATCGCGCACGACGATCGGCGTTTCTTCGAAGTTGTCTTTCGGCGGCGGCGACGGGGTTTGCCATTCCAAGCCGGTCGCGCGCCATGGATTCGGGCCGGCCCGTTTGCCGTAGCGCAGCGAAAGAAGCAGATAGCCCAACGGCAACACGTAACCCACTGCCAGGATCGAGGCTCCGGCGGTGGAAAGCACGTTCCACACCTGAAATTCCGGCGGATAGCTGTGATACCGCCGCGGCATGCCATTGTAACCCAGCACGAACTGCGGCAAGAACGTGAGGAAGAAGCCGAAGAAGATGATCAGCGCGCTCATGCGCGACCACCATTGCGAATACATCCGCCCGGTCATCTTGGGCCACCAATAATGCAGCCCGCCCATGTAGGCCATCACCATCCCGCCGACCATGATGAAATGAAAATGTGCGATGACGAAGTAGGTATCGTGCACGTGGATATCCATGCCGAGCGTGGCCAGAAACAGGCCGGTTAGCCCGCCGATCGTGAACAACGCCACGAACCCGAGGGCAAACAGCATCGGCGTGGCGAATGAGATCGAGCCCTTGTAGAGCGTCGCCGTCCAGTTGAACACCTTGATCGCCGACGGCACCGCCACCAGAAAGCTCAAGCTGGAAAACACCAGCGCCGCATACACGGAAATCCCGGCCACAAACATATGATGCGCCCAAACCAAGAACGCCAGCGCGGCAATCCCCATGCTCGAATAGGCGACGAACGTGTAGCCATATAGCTTCTTGCGGGCGAAGCAAGGGATGATCTCGCTGACAATGCCCATCCCGGGCAGGATCATGATGTACACGGCCGGATGCGAATAGAACCAAAACAAATGTTGAAACAACAGCGGATCGCCCCCCAGCGCCGGGTCGAAAATTCCGATGTGCGTCACCCGCTCGACCACGACCAAGATCAATGCCATCGCCAACACGGGCACGGCCAGCAGAAAGATGATGCTCGTGGCATACAGCGTCCACACGAAGATCGGCAGCCGGAACCAGGTTAGCCCCGGCGCGCGCATCCAGTGCACCGTCACGACGAAATTCAACCCCGTGAAAAGCGACGAAAACCCGGCGATCACCACGCCGATCATCGTCGGCACGATGTCGTAGTGCGAGGCCTGCGAACTGTACGGCGTGTAAAATGTCCAGCCCGTGTCGATGCCGCCGGCGATCATGGCATAGAGCGTCCAGCAGGCGCCGATGATATAGAGATACCAACTCAACAAGTTGATCCTCGGCAGCGCTAAATCCTTGGCCCCGATCATCAGCGGCAACACGAAATTGCCAAGCGCGGCCGGCACCACGGGCACGAGAAAGAAGAACACCATGATCACGCCGTGTAGCGTGAACAGGCGATTGTAGGTGTCGGCGGGAATCAGGCTCCCCTCGGGCGTCATCAGGTTGAGCCGGGCGACGGAAATCGCGAAGCCGCCGATGAAAAACATCACCGTCACGCTCACCAGATACAGAATGCCGATGCGCTTGTGGTCTTTCGTCAGCAGCCACGACAAGATACCGCTCGTGAAATTGAGATACGTTTCCGGCTGGACGACAGCCGGCGCTTCGGCGATCTGCGATTCGAGAATCTCGGTGCTCATAGTTTTTGATGACCTGCCGTTCGTAGTAGGCACACTCCGTGTGCCGTCTGCCCCGGAACCGGCTCGGCTCCGGCGGAAGGGTGGCCCGCTGTGGCCCGCTCCCTCGCTAACGCTTCGGGCTAGTGTCCTCCACGCTTGCGCGTCGGGCGCTCGTGTGCCGCGCACACGAGCCCGAAGCGCCAGCGAGGGAGCGTCAGCGAGGATGTTCTATGTTGTTGGACTTGGAATTGCCTGCATTCGTGTTGTCCGATTTGCTGTTGTCCGTATCCGGCACCGCTCCGAAGGGGAGCTTTTGCGGATCGCCATCCGGCGGATTGACCGGGGGGGGAAAGCTTTCCACCCGCGGCGGCGTCTCGTTCGGCTTCAGCGTGCGAATGAATTCGATCACCGCCATCAGGTCTTCCGCGCTGATCACGCCTTGAAAGGTGGGCATGATCGGATCGTAACCGGCCACGACTTTCGCCGCCGGATTGAGGATCGACTCGCGAATGTAGTTTTCGTCGGCGATCACCGTCCGCCCGTCGCGCAGCGGCACCGGCTGGTTGTAGAGCCCTTCGAGCACCGGGGCCCGGGCGTTTTCGTTGGCGCTGTGGCAACTGATGCAGCGATATTTTAGAAAAACCTTGCGGCCTTGCAGCGCGAGCGAGCCTTCGGCCGACGATTGCAGCCAGCGGCGATAATCGGCCGGCTCAAGCGCCACCACGGTGCCGATCATGCTCGCATGGCCGGTGCCGCAATATTGCGAGCAAAACAGGTGATATTCGCCGGGTTTGCTGGCCTGAAACCACAGCGATGTGAACCGCTGCGGCAAGACATCCATATGGATGCGAAACGCCGGCACGAAAAAGCTGTGAATCACATCTTCCGAAGTGAGCAGCAGACGCACGGAGCCGCCCACCGGCACATGCAAGGCATCGATCTCGCGCTGCCCCTCGGGATGCTGAAATTTCCACATCCATTGCTTGCCGATCCCGTAGATGACCGTCGAATCGTCGGGGGCATGGTAGGCATCGATATAGACATGCGCACCCCAGATGAACATCACGACGAAAACGAACGCCGGCGCGATCGTCCAAGACCACTCCAGCTTGTGCGAGCTATGCGTTTCCGGAGGCGGAGCGACCTGCCCGGGACGCCGACGATACTTGATCGAAAAGTAGATCAACAAAAACGCGACCAATAACCCGACGCTCCCGCACACAACGACCAGGAACAGCAATAGCTGATCCACCGAGTGGGCATTGGTCGAAGCTGCAGCCGGAAATATGGCAACGCTGGGCATTGGTTAGGGTGAGGGGTTAGGGTGAGGGTGAGAGGCGGGTGCGGCGAGCGTTAGAGAATTTCGCTTGCGGCGTTCGCGGCGAAGTTGTGTCACGACGAAAATGCCGAGGCCTGCCATGCAGAGCAGTCCTCCCAGACGAATGAAATTCATGATCGCCACGCCGTATCGCCCAGTCGTGGGATCGTAGTGAAAACAGAACAACAGCGCCTGATACACGGGAGTGCTGATGCGATTGCCGGAAGCTTCGACCAAGGCCATGCCCAAATCGCGCCCTGAGAATTTGAGGTCCAGTAGGTATCGGGCAAGCTTCCCCTCGGGGGTCAGAACCGTGATCCCTGCGGCATGCGCATACGTTCCCGACGCAGGATCGAAGTGATAGCGGAAGCCGATGGCCTGCGCGAGCCGGCGAATCGATGGTTCTTTACCGGTGAGAAAATGCCAGCCGTCGGCAGCGCCGGCCCGGCCGTAGTGCGAGAGGTACGTCGCCTTTTTTTCGGCGGCCAATTCGGGCGTCTCGTGCGGATCGAAGCTCACGGTGAGCACGGTAAAATCCTTGCCCGCGCTAAACGGCATGTCGATCATCCCTTGCACCAGCCCGTTCAGCACCAGTGTGCAAAGCATCGGGCAATGGTAATACGCCATCACCAGAATCACCGGCTTTCCGTGGAAATAATCGCCGATCCTGACTTGCTTGCCGTTCTCGTCGAGAAACGCCGCGTCGAGCGGAACTTGATTCCCGAGCCGCTGATCGAAGCCGACGGTTTGCAACTGCGGCGGAAGCTCATTGTCAGCGGCGGCACGCTGGGCAGCACCAATCAGCACAACCGCAACGGCCGCGAGAATAAGACGCACCCTTCGTATGCCGCTGGCAAGCAACGTCTGCCAGTGGGGGCGGCTGGCGGTGGTTCGGCACTGGCAGACTGCGCTTGCCAGTGGCACAGGCCCCAGTGGCACACGCTCCATTCCTCGTGTGCCACTGGCTATGCCCTTGCGGACATCTCGGTTGGCGTGACTCAGCATTGTCATTTTTCCGTCTCCTCGAATACGCGTCCGGAATTCGGTCCGCCGCCGTAGCGCAGGCCATTGTCTTTGCCCGCAGCCGGATCGGCCTGTTTGCGCACCGGCAATCGCGGCACGACGAGCTTCATCGCCTCTTGAATCGGAATCCGAACAAACCCCTGTTCCTTGGCCGGGCCGACTTGATTCAACTGCGCCAAATCGTCGAGTTGGGTTTGAAACACATTGGCCTGCTCGTTGCCGACCATGCGGTTCAGCGGGTCGAGCCGTGGCTCGCTCGGCAATGCGATCGACGGCGCCGGCGCGAGCGGATAGGTCGACGCTTTGATCGCCGCCTCCTTGGATTCGTCATGCAGGAAAAAGTGCCAAACGACAAAAAAATCAAGCCCGCCGACACACACGCAGCACAACAGAATCGTGATGATCCGGGCCGGCCAGACGTCCTTCGACTCGCGTTTGACCGACGGATGCTCGATGCGGCCGTCGTCGTGGCGAATCTCCTCGGGCAACGGGCGCTCCGCTTCAGCGCCAGGCGTGGCGGAGCCGGGAATTTTCGCGTCAGGATTGCTCGCGCCTGGATTACTCATGAACGAGCGACTCCTCCCACGCGGCTTCGTGCTCGTCGGATTTTCGCAAGTGGACAGCTTCGAATTCGTGCGGATCAGCCAGCGGCAAGAGAGGTAGACTGCGCACGCGCAGCACGTAATAGGCAAACCACAAGCCACCCAATCCCAGCGGCGCCACCAGTGACATCCACCATGTGCCGAATGTTGTCGGCCGGAACGACGGCAGAATCTGCCAATGCACGAACAGCAATTGCATCACGAGACATAGCCCCGCCACGGCCCGTAGCGTTCTTGGATGCCGCTTCACCGTCCGCTGCAACAACAGCACGAACGGCACGATGAATTGCAGCACCGCCATCGACACCAGCAGCCAGCCCCAAAAGCCTTGCGTGCGCACGCCATACCAAACGATGTCGACCTGCATATTGGCAATCCAAGTCAGCATGAATTCGAACCACAGCAGGTAGCTGAAGAGGATCACGAAGGTCATCATCAGGTTGCCCAGATCGTTGAGCGTTTTCGGGCCGACGATCGCTCCCAGCGGCGCGCGCTCGCAGAACGTCGTAAAGATTATCAGCGTCAGCGCGAAGCCGGACACCAAGCCTTGCCCCGCCAGCAGCGGGCCTGAAATCGTCGAATGGTATTCGGGCTCGAGCGCCAGAATCCAGTCGATCGATGCGAAATGGAGCGAAACACCGCACAGCACGCCGCCCAAGCCGCTGACGCCGTTCATCGCCCGGCCGAACCACGAATCGGCGGTCCGGTCTTCGGCCGTCGACCAGCGATTCAGCAATAGCGCGATCGCCAGCCAAGCCGCGAAATACATTGCCGCCCGCGACCACCAGAATTGGTCGTTCATGTAGCCGTGCTGTTCTTGTAGCAGTTTGTTGCCGGCAACGAGGTCGGGCCGGGCGAAGGGATAGAGATAGCGAAGGCCGGCCGCGATCGGAACGAACCCGAGGGCCAAGAGCGGCAATGTCTGTGATGCCCCTTCCAACATCCGCCGAGCCAAATAGCCCCACGCGCCGCCCGTTAGGTGATACATGATTAGCACGATCATCGAGCCAATCGCGATATTGAAACAAAACAACCATGCGGCCAGGTAGGCGCGAAAGAACTGGGCCGGATCGAGAATCCCGCCGACGATCAACACGGCCGTGCCCACGATGCCGACCGCCAATGCAATGAGAAACCAGCGGCGCATTTCGGTCGGAGCGATTTCGGCAAGCGACGCCATCCGCGGTCCGCGGGGTGTATTGCGAGCGTTGCTGTTCACGGCCCACCTCCGCCGCTCGCCGGCGTTTTGGCGGCCGGCGCACTTGCGGCCGACAATCGATCGCGGACGTCTTTCGGCAATTTGTCTTCATCCGCTTCCGGATAATGCTGGCTCAATTGCATGGCGCGAATGTAGGAGATGATTGCCCAACGGTCGCGTGGCGGCACCTGCGAAGCGTAGGATGGCATCGAACCATAGCCGAGCGTGATCACGCGAAAAAAATGTCCGACCGGGGCGTTCCGCAGCCGTTCGACGTGGTACGACGGCGGCTGCGTGTAGCCCCGTTCGACGATCTTGCCGTGCCCCGTGCCGGCCGCATCGTGGCAAACGACGCAATAGATCATGAACCGGTCCCGGCCATGCTCGACCATCTGCTCGGTGACGGGCGTCGGGAATTCATCGACCACGTCCTTGTAGCTTGCCAACTCGGCAGTAAGCACGGCCTGAGCGCCTCGCGCTTGGCGTGCGGCCGGAGGACTGGTTGTGGAGGAGCCGCCAGGCGTGGTTGGATTCGTGGATGCGCCGGGTGCGGCTCCGGGGATCGGCGCTTCCGGCGTCGCCGATCGGGGGCCTTCCGGCTCGAGCTTGTTCGATTCCGAAGTCGTTTCATTCGCGCCCATCACGGTCGGCGCCCGAGCCGCCTTGCTGCGGCCGGTGAACAGCGCCCAATCGGTGTGCAGATGTCCGCGGGCCACCGTGCCGGCGACCGGCTCTCGGGCCGAGCCGGCGGCCTGGCCATAAACGGCCGGATCGAGCGGCTTGAGGCTCGGTTGATCGGCCATTTTCTGCTGGCAACCGTTGAGCAAACAGAGAACCACTACCGCAATCCAGGGTCGAGGATGCGGTGCGAAAGCAGCGCGCGTACAGTAGCAAGCACACTCCGTGTGTCGTCTGCGCGGTGCGCGGCACCGCGCAACGAGCGGCACAAACGGCACACGGAGTGTGCCTGCTACGTTGGCCGCACGCAGCGTCGGCAGTCGAGGGTGGACGATCATGTCGGCTGCTCTCCCACCTGCATTTCCGTGTGCGGCTGCGGCACGGTTCCTTCGAGCGCCGGTCCTTCAAGTTCCACGGGCGGCCCTAACTGGTCGCTCGGCACTTCGATCACTTCGCCGATATGCGCGAGCGAAAGCAGAAACCGCGCAGTCTCATCCCGATCGAATTTCGGATCGGCCGCTTCGATACACAAAAAAAACCGCTCCTGGCTGGCCAACTCGAAACCGGGCACGTTGAACACCGGATGGTGCGGCCGCGGCAAGCCGTTCAAAAACAACATCGCGAAAAAAGCCGTGAAGGCCGCCACCAACACGAGCACCTCGAACGTGATCGGAATGAACACCGGCCAACTGTTGTACGGCCGACCGCCGACGTTCAGCGGATAGTCGATGCCCATCGAGTAATACTGCATGAAAAAGCCAAACGCCGCGCCCACCAGCCCGCCGAAGAAAACGATCGACGGAATCCAATTCCGCTTCAGGCCCAAGCACTGCGCCAATCCGCCCACGGGATAGGGCGTGTATGCATCCATCTCGCGGTAACCGGCGTTCCAAGCACTCCGCGTCGCCTCGAGGATCTTCGCCGGCTCGGCGAATTCGAGCATCAAGCCGTGCAATGCCAGGCCATGCACGCCGGATTCGCGCGCCGCGGAAGTCGGTGCGGGCGCCCCGGGCAGCGGCGCCTCGTGCAGCAAAGCTTCGCGATGCTCAGCTTCCTTTTCCGGCGATTCGCGAGATGGGCGTTTCTTGCTCATCGTCCCTCCTCATGCGCCAGTGAGCCGGGAAGCTGCGCTCGCAATTCCGCCATCGACAACATCGGCAGCGTGCGGGCGAACAGCAAAAACGCCACGCCAAACAACCCGATCGATCCGAAATACGTCAGATAGTCGTAAACCGTCGGCCGAAACATGCCCCACGACGACGGCAAATAATCGTGGTGCAAGCTTTGCGCGATGATCAGATACCGCTCGAGCCACATCCCCCACAGCACGAACAGCGACACGATCGCCAGCACCCATTCGTTGCGGCGCAGCTTGGGGATCCAAAGAATTTGCGGCAGCAACACATTGCACCACACGATCGCCCACGACACGCCCGCGTATTGCCCCCAGCCGATCAGGCGGTTGAAATATGTGTAGTGCTCGGCCCCCTCGTGGCCATACCACGACAGCGTCTGCTCGCTGAGATAGCCGAACGAAGTGAGCAAGCTCGTGGTGAGCACGATCCGCCCCATCACTTCGAGATGCGCAATCTTGATGAATTCTTTCAGACCGTAGATATGGCGGATCGCGATGCACAACAGCAGCACCATCGCGAATCCGGAAAAAATCGCCCCGGCCACGAAATACGGCGGAAACACCGTTTCGTGCCAGCCGGGCACGTTCGAGATGGCGAAATCCGAGCTCACCACCGAGTGCACCGAGATCACCAGCGGCGTGGCCAATCCGCCGAGCAGCAAATAGGCCGATTCGTAGCGATGCCAGTGCTTTGCCGAATTCCGCCAACCCATCGCCAGCATGCCGTAGATCATGCGCCGCCTTCCTGGGGCGCAGCGATCGCGCAGCGTCGCCAGATCGGGGATCATGCCCATGTACCAAAACACGAGCGAAACCAGGAAATACGTGCTCACCGCAAACACATCCCACACCAGCGCGCTGCGAAACTGCGGCCAGAGCCGCATCGTGTTGGGATATGGCAATAGCCAGTAAAAAAACCACGGCCGGCCCAAATGCAGCAGCGGAAAAATTCCGGCGCACATGATCGCGAAAATCGTCATCGCCTCGGCAATGCGATTGATCGACGTGCGCCATTTCTGATGCAACAGCAGCAAGATCGCGGAGATCAGCGTGCCGGCATGGCCGATCCCGACCCACCACACGAAATCCGTGATCGTCCAACTCCAGGCCACGGGAATATCGATGCCCCAGATGCCGATCCCCTCGATCAGCAGATAGATAATGACGCCGCCAAAGATCATCAGCAGAAGGCTGGCGAAGCCGAAGGAGGTGAGAAACCCCCATCCGGTCGGACGCACGAGCACGATGTCGCTGATCTGGCCGGTCAGCGAGCCCATCGTGTGGCCGCGCGCCACGTAGTCGGGCGTGGCGGGATTCAGGCCCTCGCTCGGCAGTTGCGGCGGAGCTAGTATGCGTTGCTCGTCCATTTCGTTCGTGCGCGGTTAACGTCTTGATCAATGGCTGCCATGCCCACGTAAGGCCGTGGACAGGGCGCCCGTTCGTTCGTTATCCGATCTCCGGATTCGGGTTCCGCAGTTCGGCCAGATACGTCGTGCGCGGGTTCGTGTTCAAGTCTTCCAAAAGCGAATAATCGAGCGGCAGGCTTTTGGCGTGTGTCACCTTGGCGGCCGGGTCGTTCATGTTGCCGAACACAATCGCTTGCGTCGGGCAAGCCGCCTGACAAGCCGTCAGCACTTCGCCGTCGGCGAGCTTTCGATGCTGCGTTTCCGCTCCGATTTCGCCTTCGCGAATCCGCTGCACGCAATACGAACATTTCTCCATCACGCCCCGGGAGCGGACCGTCACATCGGGGTTGTATTGCATCCGCCGCTCGGGGCTTTCGAAATCGGCGTAGAACAAAAAGTTGAAGCGGCGGACTTTGTATGGGCAGTTGTTCGAGCAGAACCGCGTGCCGACGCAACGGTTGTAGATCATCTCATTCAGCCCATCGGGGCTATGCACCGTTGCCGCGACTGGGCAAACATATTCGCACGGTGCGTTTTCGCAGTGCATGCAGGGGAGCGGTTGGAAATGAAATTCGTCGGGGGCCTCGGGCGATCCGCTGATGTAGCGATCGACGCGGATCCAATGCATTTCCCGCCCGCGCGACACCTCGTCTTTCCCCACCACCGGAATGTTGTTTTCCGCTTGGCAAGCGACGACGCACGCATTGCAGCCGATGCACGATGTGAGATCGATCGACATGCCCCACTTGTGCATCGGCGGCTCGTCGGCAAAGGGGCCATAGAGGGCCAGCGGCGGCTCGATCCCTTTTTGGCGCTCGGTGTTGGCCGATGGATGCTCCGCGGGCGGGAACAGCTTCAACCCATGCTCGGCGGCATTGGCTTTGTTCGAGCCACTCTCCGCAGCGGGGTTTTTCTGAAATTCGCCGAGCGATAGCGAGCGAACCGGCGCTCGCTCTTCCATGCTATGGTGCGCTTGCGTGCAGGCGACAAGCTCAGTGCCCCCGGTGCCCACGACTTCCACTCCACCGGCGAACCAAAGCGCGTTGCTGCTGCGCAGCGGATAGGCATTGAAACCGACCGACTCGCCCGGCATGCCGCCGACTCGGCCGGCATATTCGCGGCCGTAGCCGAGATACACCGTGACGGTGTCGTCGGCATGGCCCGGCATGATCCACAGCGGAGCCGTCATGTTCCGATCGCCGGTCCGCAATTCCACGACGGGCATATAGTATCCGCCATGCTCGCCTCCATGAGCATATTTGCCTTGGCCAAGGCCGAGCCGCTCGGCGGTCGCGGGGCTCATCATGGCGGCATTGCCCCAGGTTAATTTTGAAATCGGCTTTGGCAGTTCCTGCAGCCAGCCGTTGTTGGCAAACCGGCCGTCGTAAATCGACGGATCGGGCGTAAACACCAATTCCAGTTCGCCTGTCGTTTTGCCGCCAGCGTTGGCCGGCGCGGAAACGGCCCCGGACGCGGCTGCCGCACTGGCAGCGCTTGACGGAGCGCCGGCGGCCAAATGCTCTTGCCAATTCGAGGCCAGCGAAACACTTTTCGCAGCGGCGCGCGAGCCCGCAACGACGCCGTCGTGCAAGGCGGTTTGCCAGCGGGCTTCGAAATCGCCGGCGCTCTGCTCCGGTTGCCATTGCTGCTGCCAATTGTCGCGCACGATTCCCTGGCCGGGGATTTCGCGCAGATCGGTGAATAGCCCCAACACTTCATGCACCGAACGGCCGCCGTGCAACGGCTCGATCATCGGTTGCACGATCGACGCCGTTCCGTCGTGCGCTCGCGTGTCGGACCATGCTTCGAGGAAATGGGCCTCGGGAAGATGCCAGTGGCAGAGCCGGGCCGTTTCGTCCTCATACAGGCCCAAATGAATCCGCTGCCGCACTTTTTCCAATTGCGCGACCAGTGGAATATCGGCCGGCGCGGTCAGCACCGGGTTGCCGCCGAGCACCAGCAAGCAATCCACTTCGCCGCGGCCGCAGGCGTCGGTCAATTCGCGGAGCGATTGAGTGCGATCGACCGGCCGGGCCTCGATCGGCTCGATGTATTCAACCGTCTTGCCGACATTGCCAAGATGATCGTTCATCGCGTAGGCAAGCAAATGCACCGCCGCCGGCTGCCGATCGCCGGCGATCACGAGCGAAGTGCCATGATGTGCATTGAGATCCTTGGCCACGGCGGCGATCCAAGCGGCATGATCGCCTTGCGCGACAGTGCCGGCCGCCGCATTGCCGAGCGAGAGCCCGACGGCTGCCGCCAGTTGCCGGGCGAGCGGCTCGATCTCGCGGCCCTTGATCGCCAGCCGATGATCGGCCTTGGCCCCCGTGCAACTCACGCCGGTTTCGACGACATAAAGCCGGTTCATCTCCGAACCTGTTGCATCGCCCTCTGGCCGCCCCGTCGCGCCCGATTTTGCGCGAACCGGCGCCCGCCGCCGCGCTATGAAATCGCCTGCATTCCGCAAATGGCCGGGGCCGCTGACCAGAAAATCGGAGTCCAGCGAAACGACCCTGTCGGCCTGCGTGAAATCGTAGCGCGGGATCACCGGTTCGCCGAAGGCCCGGCGCGCCGCCTGATAAGCCGTGTCGCGATTGATCGCTTCGTAGATATGCCACTTCGCCTCGGGAAATTGCCGCAGCAACGTTTCGATCTGTCGGCGGAGGGTGGGCGACACGACCGCTTCGGTCAACAGCCGCAGCCCTGCGCCGCGCCCTTGGCGCTGGCTCTCGACAACTTGCCGGATGGCCGCGGCCGCGTCGGCCCAAGTGCGCGCCTGCCCACGCTCGCGGACCGTCTGCGAGCGATCGGGATCGTAGAGTTCGAGCACGGCCGCCTGGTGCAGCGGGCTGGTTGTGCCGCGGCTGGCGGGGTGTTCGGGATTGCCTTCGATTTTGGTGGGTCGCCCCAGATGCGTTTCCACGAGCAAACCGACCGCGGCCCCGTCGAGCGTCATCGCCGTGGCATAGAACAGTGGCTTGCCGGGAATGATGTCTTCCGGCTGCCGCACGTAGGGGACGATCTCTTTGGTGGGCGCCGGTTTCACCGAGCAGCCGCCCACCCCGGCCAGCGCCAGCGAGGCGCCCATCAGCGTGAGAAATTTTCGCCGGTTGACCGGATCGAAAGCGACATGGATCTGGCTGGCGAATTCACGCTCGACCATTTGGCGGAATTCTGCGGTCTCGCTTAGTTCTTCGAGGCTGCGCCAATAGCGCCGCCCGGCGCTAACCGCGGAGTCCGCGGCCGGCGGCATTCCAGAACTAAGATCCTTGCGGCAACTCATCGGTCGGATTTCCAACGGTTCGAAGTGGCCGCAGTCCGTGAAAGAATGGGGACGGGCACCTCACGGCAACCCGTTCTTGCGGCATCTCGCGGTTTGGGTTCGGAACCGGTCCCCATTTTTTCACTCGCCCCTCGCCCTTGCTTCACTGACCCCTGACCTCTGACCTCTGACCCCTGACCTCTGGCCCCTGCTCTTCACCTGTGGCACGTCGTGCAGTTGGTGATCTCCAGCGGCGATTTCACGCCATATTCCTCGACCAACCGCCGGCCCAGTTCGAGCTGATCGTCCGGCTGTTGATAACGCATGTTGAACACTTCACCGCGCGGCCGGATGTTCTTTGCCGGATTACGGTGGCAATCGAGACACCAATCCATCAGCAGCGTCGGCTCTTGATAGGTCAGCGGCATGTTGTCGATCTGGCCGTGGCAGCTTGAACAGCCGATTCCCTTTTGCACATGGATGTGGTGATCGAAATAAACGAAGCCAGGCAGATTGTAGACGCGATGCCACTCGATTGGCCGATTCGCGCGGTAACTGGCCCGCACCGGTTCGAGCATCTGGCTGCCGACCCACATTTGCGAATGGCAATTCATGCAGATTTCGGTGGCCGGCAACCCGGCGAACGACGACTTCTCCACCGATGTGTGGCAATAGCGGCAATCGATTCCCAGCACGCCCACATGATGTTGATGGCTGAATGGAACCGGTTGCTCGCGCATCACGCCGGCATTCGTGCCGTACGACGAGTGCGAATACATCAGGCAGAACCACGTGAACAGCGGCAATCCGAAGGCGCCGGCGATGATCGTCAGCCGCGCCAAATAGTTCGTCTGCTGAGGAAAGAGCTGCGCCACTGGCTTGGTCCACCATGCCGCGTTCCGATACTAGCCCGAAGCATTTAGCGCAGGAGGACGGGGGCCAAACGCCGAAGGTTTCTTCGACGCCACCGACCGCCGGGTCATGAAGGGGAAGCATCTTTCGTCCGGTCGCAACCGCGCGCAAAAACACCGCTCCACGATTTCATTGGCGTGCGGCTGGAAATCACTCAAGCCAACTTTGCCGCCGCTGGCAGAGCAATTGACGTACCGCGAATGGCAGGCGACCACGCCCCAAGCCCGCAACGCAAAAACGTGGCGCCGCAAGCAGCGGACTCTGCGATCTTGGTGCCAAATGCCCCATGCTGAACGCGCATGACGCAGTAGCATACTAAACCCCGAATGGGGAGTCAGACCTCCGCTCCGAAACAAGCTTCGGCAACCGAACCCGTAGTATTTCGTAAATATTTGACACCCATTTTTCTTGCATCGCGATTGGCCAAGTGTTAGGTTCACAGTCGGCAGGGTGATGGGCCAAGTCTCAGAAGGAGAGAGGCATGAGACGCTTTGCACTCTTCGCATGTTTTCTTTTGCCGACAGCGACGCTCGTTGCCGCGCCGCGTGGCCCGGGCGTTTCCCGCGGTGGCGGCGCTGTGGGTCATTCCTCGGTGCGCAGCAATTCAAGCGGGCGAACTCGATCCTCGGCTGGAGCCAGTTCGCGATCCGTTCGCCAATCGACGAGCACTACATCGAGCACCAGCAGTGGCTCCTCTTCGTCGGGCTCCGGCATGTGCGCCGGCTCGACAACTGGCTCCTCCACCGGCACATCAAGCGGCACATCAAGCTCGCTGGCCAAAAGCCTCGGCAACAGCCGCATTTCGATCACCGGCTCGTCGGGCACGACTAGCGCGACGGGCAGCAACTCCACGGGCAGTTCGATGACCGGCGGATGCATGAACTCGGGCACGAACGGCTCGGGCAGCAACGTTTCGGCATCGCTCGGAACGATCGGCTTTGGCGGCACCGCAGTGGGTTTCGGTTACAGCGGCTATGGCGTTGGCAACTATGCCTACAACGGATACGGCGGCAACAACGGTGGATTCAATGCGAATGGTTCCGGCAATGCGAACATGGCAAATGGCCAAGCCGCTGGCGGCGGAAATAATCCGCTCGTCAAATTCAATCCGCAAGCGGCTCAGCAGCCGCAACCCAATGTGGCGGCCACCGACGCACCGAATTCGCCCCCGCTCGATCTCCCGGCCCGAAACTGGACCAGCTCCGAAGGCGACATGGTTCTCGAAGGCAAATTCGTCGGCGTGCTGGATGGCAATGTTGTCGTGCGAAAATCGAGCGGCGGCATCACGCTTCTATCGCTCGCCAATTTAAGCGACGGCGATCGAGAATACGTTTCGAGCGTTGCCGGCCACAAAGCGCCGTCCGCCGAAGTGGCCGCCGATTCGCAGTAAGCCTGCGAAGCGACCAACCCGTTGAGCCCCGCTGGCAACGCCTTTTTCGTAAGCGTGTGCCACTGGCAAGCGCAGTCTGCCAGTGCGAACTGCCCAATCCGGCGTCGCTCTGAATCTCAGCCCAGTCGCTTCCACGTCTGAGGGTCGGTCGCGGCGGTTCGACGTCCTGTGTGGCGCACACTGGCCGACTGCGCTTGCCAGTGGCACACGATTTACAGAGCCGGACTGGACCACTCCAATGGCGCACGGCTCTGGCTACTTCGGCTCGACCTGCCATGCTTCGACGTGGCCGGCGGTCGAAACCAAAAGCAGGGTTTCATTACCTGCCTCAGCGGCGGCGAGCCCTGTGAGTGCCGCGCCGTAATGAAAGCTCTCAGTCGGTTTGCCGTCGAAAGCCAGGATGTTGATCGAGCCATCGGGCCCGGCGATCAGCCATTGCCGGCCGTCTTTCCCCAACGGAATTGTGGCAAGCTGTTCGACGGGCGTCGTGTAGATCGTTTGCGACAGTGGGTAGTGCCATAAATCCTCGCCGCCGGGTCCGAGCCCCACGGCAAGCAGTTCCAGCCGCGTATTGCGCGCGAGAGCGCAGATCTGCGTCGCATGCTTGTCCGCCGTGTCGCACGACAGAACCGTTTCCAACATCAGTCCGGGCAACAGCCATTCCGCGCCCGGCTTGCCTTCCGCATCGACCGGCACCAGCGAACCCCGGCTATTGGTGCACAACAGGCGACGGCGTCCTTTCGCATCGGCCGCGCTCGTGGCCAGGCGAAGCACATTCGCCATCGATCGGTCGCTCCACAGCCGGTGCCCTTCGAGCGACACGCCCTGCACGCCAACGAGTTGCCAATACCCGACCGCGAGTGTCGGCTTTCCGCCGCCGAGAAGATCGACCAATTGCACGTCTCCGATTCCGGCATGCTGCCCCTGATCGGGTTTTGGGAAATCGACCAGCAGCTTCCAATTCTCGTCGAACAGATAAAGTTGCTGCTGTCCGCTTCCCGATCCGGCGTAATACCGATGCCCCGAGCCGTCAATCGCCGTTCGCAGAAATGTGATGACCGCTTCTTGGGGAATCGCCAGTTCATGGCGCGCAATGACTTTGCCGGCGGTGCTGAGTTCGACGACCGTGTGTGGTCCATCGAGCACCAGCAATTTCGGTCCAGTCTTTGGAACTCGCGAATCGTCGACCACCAGGATATTTCCCGGCGCCCGCATTTCGCCGCAATTCCACAGCCGACAGAGCCGCAACGATTTTGGATCGTCGTGTGGAGCGATCTTTGCTTGCGGCAAGGGCACGACGCTGCTCGAGGCCGGCGGCTCTTGGATCGCCCGATCGTATTCTTCGACGAGTTGCCGGTAGCGATTTTTTGCGTCGTCGGCCGTGGATTTTCCGGCCAGCAACGCCTCGATCGTGGCCGGCAGATCGGCGGCCAGGCGCGGGTCGAAGCCCGAATCCTGGTCCTGGACGGTGCCGTCGGGTCCGAGCACCATGAGTGTCGGGGCGCCCGGCACTTGCAGTTTTGGATAAACTCCGGCGGTATCGCGGGCCAAGGGAAAACTGCCCCCCCATTTCTTGGAAGCGTCGCGAATTTGGGCATCGCCGACTTCGCTGGAATCGATGCTCACGGCGACAAACGCCACTCGGTCGGACGTCTTGTATTTTTCGTAGACCGAATTTAGCAAGGGAAAACTCTGTTGGCACGGGCCACAATCGGTAAACCAGAAATCGATGACGGCCACCTTTCCGGCCAGCGATTTCAGGTTGACGGCCGGGCCGTCGACGCCGGTAAAGTTGAAATCGGGGGGCGCTTTGCCGAGCAAGTTCGACGGCGGCGCGGGAGGCGGACCGATCAGCCGTTTCACCAGCTTTGTCCCCTCCGGCACCGGAAACTCGAACGCCACCGCGGGCACAGGCGAATTCAACCGTGCCCCGATCAGTTCCAACGTCTCGCTCACTCGCTGCACCGGACCCTTATCGGCTTCGATCTGCTTGTGCAAAGCGTCGGTGGGCAGTTCCACCATTCGCAACGTATACGATTGCGGATCGATCCACAGCACCTCGGGGCCATACTCGGTCGTCACGCGCACTCGCCGGCACTCGTGGTCGTCGAATTTCGCATCGTCGAGCAGCTCGGCTTTGCCGGCGTCGCTCAGATGCGCGTTCTCCGACAACAATAGCAGCAACTGAATAGGAAACGCCGCTGGTCCGCGGGCGAGCCCCTCTTCCAACGCGGGACCCGAATAACCGGCAAATAAATCTTCCAATGAAAGCTTCGCCGGCGCATCGATATCGAGCATTTGGCCGGGAACCGATCCGACCGACGCCCGCAGCCGCTTGCCGTCGGATGCCAGAACGGTGTCGCCGTATTGAATCCGCACTTTGTTGGGTCGCTCGAACGTCACAAGCGCGTCGATCGGATCGGGGGCTTGCTCGGGCTGGCCGATCGGTTGCACCTTGATTCTCACCCGCGCGACGTCGGCATACGATTTCGCTTCGCGGTAGGCATTTGCCGTGCGCTCGAGAAGTTCGTGGGCAGAGAGGTGCGCGGCGTTTGCATCGGTTGATGGATTCGCGTTGGCCGGTGAATTCGCGTTGGCCGATGCATCGGAGGCAGTTGCCGTTGCGGGCGGGGCGGCCGCGGCGATGTCGGCTTGCGAATGGTTGCAGCCGAAGGTAGCGGTCGCGAGCAGTGTGGCGGCGGCGGACAGCAACGTGAGTCGGCGGATTTGCATGCGTGCTTTGATTTCGGGGGTGGGATGGCGTGAGGAAGCAGCCGAATTATCGAAAACTTCGGCCGATGGGTAAAGCTCGACTTGTCGGTGCTTGCAGCCATGCCCTTGGCGCTGCGCGGGCTGCGAGCGGCTTGACCCGCCCTTTGCGCGCGACATAAGATGCCAGAGCGATCTACTGTTTTTCGCGACACGGCCCACCATCCCGCGGTTGCCATCCATGTCATCCACCCTGCGATACGGCGCCGATTCGACCGTCGAGGTCGACATCGAACCGGAGCGGCTGCTAGCGACCTGCGGCGCGCCGCTGCCGGGCGGATTGGCTGATCCGGCCGCGGCACTGGCCGCGGCGGTTGCCGCGCCGTTGGATTTTCCGCCGCTGGCGCAAGCCGTTTTTCCGGGCGATCGCGTTGTGATCGCCGTCGAGGGAGCGCTGCCGCAATCGGCAACCTTGGTGGGATCGCTGGTGCGAGCGCTATTAGCTGCCGGCACATTGCCGGGCGATATATGCCTGCTGCAAGCTCGTGCCGAAGATGATTTTGCAGCCGCCGAGTTTCGACAGCAGTTTCCCGAGCACGACGGCCGGCGAGTGGAGGTCGTGGTCCACGATCCGACCACTCGCGAGGGGCTGAGCTATCTGGCAGCCGACGAATCCGGCGCGCCGATCTACGTCAATCGCCGGCTGGTGGATGCCGACGTGGTGCTGCCCATCGGTTGCCTGCGATTGGAATCGTCGCTGGGATACTACGGCGTGAACGGAACGCTTTATCCCGCGTTCTCCGACTTGCCGACGCAAGAGCGATTTCGGGCGACGGGCGTCGATCCCAGCGAAGACGAAATTGCCAAGCGCCGCCAGGAAGCCGACGAGGTGGCTTGGTGGCTGGGTGTGTTGATGTCGATCCAGATTGTGCCAGCCGCGGGCGGAAGCGTGTTGCACGTGCTGGCGGGCACGCCCGAATCGGTGCATCGACGCGGCAATGCGCTTTGCCGCGAGGCGTGGAGTTGCGCGGTTCCACGACGAGCGGAACTTGTCGTGGCCGCCATCGAAGGGGATCGCGGACAGCAAAGCTGGGAAAACGTGGGCCGGGCGCTGGCCGCCGCCAGCCGAGCCGTGACCGACGATGGCGCGATCGCGCTGTGCACCGAATTGGCCGACGGTCCTGGCCCGGCGCTACGGTGGTTGGGCCGATCGAAAGACCTGCCCTCGGCGATTCGCCATATTCGCAAGCAGCGCACCTCCGACGCCGGCGCGGCGAATGAGTTGGCCCGGGCGCTGGAGCGTGTTCAGGTGTATTTGCTGAGCCGGCTCGACGAATCGGTGGTCGAGGAATTGGGCGTGGCGCCGGTGACGGCGGCGGCGGAAATCGCGCGCCTCGCCAGTCGCCATCGCTCGTGCATCCTACTCGCCAACGCCCAGTTCGCTTCGCCCACGGCGGCGGGCGATTAGTGGCTCGTGGCTCGTCCTGGCACCTCACCCTCACCCTCACCCTCACCCTTTCCGCCGTGCCCTACGACGCATTGACTGCCGGGGCTGGTTTTGTCGACGTCAGCGGTCGCGCGCAGATCGAGATTAGCGGCGACGATCGGGCGCCGTTTCTGCACAATCTCACGACGGCTGCGATTCGATTGCTCGAGCCAGGTCAAGGATGCGAAGCGTTTGTGCTCGATGTTCGCGGGCACACGCTCGGCCACCTGCTGGTGTTTTGCACCCCGCAATCGCTCGTGATCGATTCGGTCGCCGGAGAAAACCAGCGGCTCGCAGCGCATTTCGAGCGCTATCACATTCGCGAGCACGTGGAAATCCACGATCGAACGGCCGGGTGGGGCGAACTGCTTTTGGCGGGTCGGCGCGCGGCGGAAATCCTTGGGGCGATTGCGCAAATTTCGAGCGGCGATTTACCGAGCAAGCCGCTTGCCCATCGCGAGGCGCGCATCGCGGAGCAGACCGTTTGGCTTCGGAGCGTCGAATTGGCCGGCCAAGGAAGCATGTTAATCTCGACGGCGCGCGAGTCGATCGGGCCGGTTGCCGCTACGCTGACGGCAGCGGGGGCGGTGCGGTGCGATGCCGCTGCGCTGGAAGCCGTTCGCATCGAAGCCGGCTGGCCCACGTTCGGGATCGACATCACCGACAAGAACTTGCCGCAGGAAGTCGGGCGGAACGATCGAGCGATCAGCTTCACGAAGGGCTGCTACTTGGGGCAAGAAACGGTGGCGCGGATCGACGCGTTGGGACACGTCAATAAGACTTTGTGTGGCGTGCGGTTCTCGGGTCCGGAAATTCCGCCTGCCGGATACGAGCTTCGCTCGGGCGACACGATGGTCGGAGCAGTGACATCGGCCGTCTTTTCGCCCCGTTTGTCGGCCCCGCTGGCGATGGCCTATCTGCGCCGCGGCTTCAACACGCCCGGCACCAAGCTCGCCGCTTTGTCCGGCGAAGCGGCGGTGGTGCCGCTCCCTGTAATCTGATTTCGCCGGCCCGGCCCGCAGCTCGCTGGCGGTTTTGCGCGGCGGCCGTTCGCCATCGCGTACCGCAGCACGTTAGTGCATTCGGGCTAGCTCTTCGGGCACACCATCCATGTCGCCATCGCGGCCGCAGATTTGGCGGATCTTGTCGCGCACGCGGAAGAATGCCTCGACGACGCTGGCATCCCATTGCTTGCCGGCTCCGTCGCGCAAGACGGCGTCGAGGCGATCGTCTTCCATTCCCTTTCGATACGGCCGATCGCTCGACATCGCGTCGAAAGCGTCGGCCACGGCTACGATTCGCGCCAACTGCGGAATCTCGTGCCCGGCCAAACCGAACGGATAGCCGCGGCCATCCCACGCTTCATGATGATGCCGCACGACGGGCAACACTTCGCCGAGCTGTTTCAAATCGTGCAGGATGCGGTAGCCGATCTCGGGATGCATCTTGATATGTTCGTATTCCACATCGCTCAACTTGCCGGGCTTGCGAAGCACGCTGTCGTCGATGCCGATTTTGCCGATGTCGTGGAGCAAGCCCGACAGGTAGAGGATTTCCAACTGTTTGCGATCGCAACCCATTTCGGTGGCCAGGGCCACGGAAATGCGAGCGACGCGATCGCTATGGCCGCACGTGTAGGGATCCTTGGCGTCGATTGCGGAGGTGAGCGCACGCACGATGCCCGAAAGCATCTCGGCCTGTTGGCGGTAGAGCGCCAAGTTGCCAGCGTGGATGCCGAGGATCGCGCCGACACTGGCGAGCAAGCTGGCCTCGGGCGAACCAAATTCTTCCCCATCGCAATGATTGACCGCGGCGAGCCAGCCGATCAGGTTGTCGCCGGCCGCCAGCGGAACGATGATCAACTGCTGCAGGCCGGGAAAATCCGCCAGCCGCGTTTTGGCAACGTTCGGATTGATGATGACCGTCTGTACTTCCTCGGCCAAGCCAAGCGAGCGGATCAATCGGTCGAAGGTCTGTTCTTCCAGCGGATAGATTCCGCGGGTCAGAAACACGGGGGCCGAACAAAGCTGCCGGCCGTTGCCATCCGTGTCGCAGAGCAATTGCAAGGCGAGCGACTCGGCCGGTACCGTGGCCGAGAGCCATTCCAGAGCCATGCGGCCGAGTTCTTCTTCGTTTTCCGAGATCCGCAAGTGGCGCGTGAGCCGATGCCAAAGGCTGATTTCCTCATACAGGTCGGTCAAGTGGGCCGACATGCGAGTCGTTTCCTGCGTCAGCGATGCCTTGTTGCATTCGGCGGCGCGGTGCGACATCACTAATTCAGCGACCGCCATTAACCGCTCGGCCGGCCAAGGAATTTGCTGATCGAGCCAACGCGCTGCATTGGCCGGCTGCCAGCCGAATTGCTGCTCGAGCAAGTCGAGGGTCCGCAGATCGAATGCGGCGCCGTCGGCTGCCGTGCAATTCACTGCCGCGCGATTCACTGCCGTGCGATTCACAGTAGTGCGATCCATCGTGGCGCGATCCACCGTGGCGCCGCTGGCGGGTGCTGCGATCGAGAGAAACAGTCCCACGGCAACATGCCGCGAATCGGCACTATCGGCAATCGGCACCGCCAAACCCAAGAGCGGTCCGTCATCGCCGATGAATTCGGGCTTCCCGCGGCGTGCGACTTCGCCGCACAGCGCCAGCCAATGTGAAGGGAGCCGATCGGCGTTTTGTCGTTGCAAAGCGGTGCGCCCCTCCGCTGCCGCCGCTCGATCGGCCACGACGTCGACGATCCACCAGGTGCCCCCGAGCGCGCTACGAAGCGACGCGAGCATCTCGGGCACGGCAGCGCTGGTTGCGACGCTCGATTCCACCTTCGCAGGCACGGTGAGAACGCTTTGATTTTCAGCGAGCATCGTCGTAAAGTTGTTGTTCTGAAGGTCCGGACGATACGTTTGCCAGGGAGGATTGCCGCATCTCTTCGAGAATCTACGTCACTTTTTCGCCAATTCATTGCGAACGCCGGCGCGAACCGTGGCGAGTAGAATCGCGCGCCGGACTAGTAGGTTCGAGGAATTCCAAAAAAAGCGGTCGTAGCAAAGAAACCGCCGAGCCGTGCGTCGTCCAATGATCCCACGACCATTTTTCTCGCCCGGTGCGGCCCTTTCATCGGACACACGGGCCGAAAGCCGAGCCTACGCCGCCCGGCCGACGCGCTTCGTATGCGGTCGCCGCTTGGGGAACCAGCCTTCGCCCAAGACCGACAGTGCGACACGGTCTTCCAGATTCGGTCGGAAGATCGTCAACAGCAAAAGCGGCAAATACCAGCCAAGGAAAAGGCCGCCGCGATGGGCATCCCAGAATTGGGTCGCCAGCATCAATGCCGCCGAGCAACTAATCAACGAGCCCAGATTCTTTTGGGCCGGCCAGATCGTCATCGTTGCCGAAAGCGCGACAAACGCCGCGAGGATCGGCATGCGGTAAACGGGATCCAGAAGTGCCAATGGCTGGCCCCAAAAACCTTCGAAGTTCTCGCGCTGCATCTGCGGAATGATCCAACCGAATGTCTGTTGGACATCGGCAAAAAACGCTTCGCGGCCCGGAGCCCAGATCGCCAACAGCCCCACCAGCACCCCGAGCGCAGGCAGCAAGCCGGCCAGGAAACGCGCTAGCCCGCGCTGCCAATAAAAACTAAACCATAACGGGAGCAGGAATAACGGATAATACGACAGCCCACACGCCAGACCGATAAACAGGCCCGACAACGTCGGCCGGCGATACGTCACCAGTGCCCAAACCAGCGGCGCGGCGGGGAGCACATGCCGCAGGCAACCGGTGAATTGGGCCGTATAAGGAATCATCAAATACAACACCGCCGCCGCAATGCCCGTCTTCACGTTGTCGAAATGCCGATAGCCGATCAGCACCAATCCGATCACAACCGAAAGGTGCAGGAGCACGAGGCCAATGCGCACGGTCAATAGGTCGCCATGAAATTGCGGACTCGGCTGCGGTTCTTCGGCCTTCGCCGGCTTGATTTCATCGTCGCGCAAAATCATCCGCTGGGTGACGATGTTGGGAACGTGAAACAGCGGCGGATAGCCGGGCCCCTGTCGCGCGATTCGCTCGGCTTCGGTAATGGGCGCCGGGGCGGGAGGCGGCTCCGCGGGCACCGCCGAATGCATGTCGCTTGTGCCCGCCGCCGCTAGATCGGGGGGCTCGATTGCTACCGATGTCGCCGGGGCGGTGCCGTCGTCCGCCGTGCTCGGCAATGGTTCGGTGTCCGAGGCGAGAGAAATCGCGGCGTCACGCTCTGGCCGATTACTCGCGCCGGCGATTGTGGCGTCGTTGCTGTTAACCTCCGCGCCCGCCACCCCATTGATTCGGGATGCATAGCCGATCAGTTTGCTGCCCGCTGCGGCATCTGCGGCAACGGTATCGCCGGCATCACTGCCGACCCGATCACTGCCGGCATTCTCGCTACTTCCGACTTCCGTTGGGCTGGCGTCGACGCTCTCCGCCGCCAAGCCTTTGCTTGCCGCGACCGTTGCATCGCGTTCCACCGGCGCCGCTACGCCCGTAAGCACGTTCGCCATCAAGAACACAAACAGGGCGATGCCCAGAAATGTCAGCCCCCCGACCGATAGGTTCGGTTCGAGCAGTGGGCGGCGCACCATCATCGGATCCAACAGCGTGCGGACCAGGAACCACAGCGTGGACACAAATAGCCAGAGATAACCGGCTTGCTCGGTGGGTACCGAGTGGATCACATGGCCATACTGCGCGGCAAGCAAGCCGGGCGCGACCAGAATCAGCGCAATCAGATCGAGATTCCGCACGCTCCACAACCGGCTGAACTTGAAGAAGATCGCAATCGTCAGAAGCGACGACAGATGGACCCAGGTGGTTGGGCTGACACGGTTATAAAAGAAGGGCAATTCGTTCATCGGCACGACGCCCTGGGTCTACCCATTTCACCGCTGAGTCAAAATCATGCCGAGCCAAAGATTCCGCCAAGCCGAAGGACGCGCCGACCCAGCCGCTACAGGGGTAACGAACTGTTTCTAAGATACGCAAATTACGCAGATTTGCAAGGCCAGGGCACCCTGCGGCTAGCCGACCACTAGTCTTTGGACCGCTCGATTTGTTGCCGGCCACAAAGCGATCGTCACAATAATAAGGCGGCGGCGATGGCCACTGCGCGGCCGCACGGCGATCGTCAAGATTCCGCCAGGCGGCGGCGCGCCGTTTCTGCCCAGGGGCTTTCGGGAGCCAATTCTAGGAAGGCCCGCCAATGCTCGTCCGCCTCGGCGCGGCGGTCAAGATCGTCGAGCGTTCGGGCCAGGTGATAATGCACGTCGGGATACTGGTCATGAAACGCCAGCGCCCCTTCGAACGCGGCGACGGCCAATTCCCGCTCGCCCGTTTCGGCCAGCACGCAGCCGAGATTCGCTCGGGCCTCGACATATTCTTCGTCTAATTCGATCGCCATATAATAGCGCTCGCGGGCAGCGGAGATATCGCCCATGCGGTAGAGCAATTCGGCCAGCGCAAAACAAACATCCGGCATCGGCCCGCCCCCCATCAACGCGGCTCGATACATCTCCGCGGCCGCGGCGAACTGTCCTTCATCTTCGAGCGCGGCGGCTTCGTGGATCATTTCCGGCGGCGATACAGTTTCATTCCGCACCAGCGGCAACGCGATCGGTCCGGCGGCATGGTCAGCGGTCAGCTCCGCGGCACGGCCGGCCGCCACCGTTGCGCAGGTCGGGCAATCGCCACCCTCTGAATTGATGTCGTCGGCGAAGGGCGAAATCGGCTTCGATCCGAATGTGAACCAAAGTTGGCCGCCGGGCCCGATCAGCCCATCCCCCTGCCGTAGCAAAAGCTTTTTTCCTTCGACGATCACCGACAATTGTGCCAATGGCCGAGCGACGCCGGGCACATAGCGGGCGAGTTCGGCGAGTTTGTTTTCGATCGTTTGCGGCGACATTCCTGTTGCCAGCAATTCGGCGAGCCGCCGCGCGGTGGCCACTTCTTGAAAATCGAAATACGGCAGCCGCCGCACCTCGCGCCGCGGCACGATCAACCCCCGTCGATGCCATCGCCGCACCGTCGCCAGCGGCACCTGCAAAAGCTCGGCCAACATGGCCGGCGTATAAAGCGGATGCACATGCTGCTCGATTTCAACCAATCCGAGCCGCTGCCAGAGCTGCGTTTCAGTGATGACTTCGATACGGCCTTCGTCGATGCCCAAACGAGTTGCGTCGTCGAGTTCGTTCGTTCGACTGTCGATCGCCAGCGGCAATTCTCTTTCGCCGACAACGATGATTTGCACGTCGGCCGCCGGAACGTCTGCCGCTGGCATATCGACGACAGTGCCTCCATGCTTGCGGATCAACTGCTGCGCATCGCGCCGCGGCATGCCGGCCAGTTTGCCGGCGATCGCCACGCGTTTTCCGGCAAGCGATTCCTCGTGCTGCTCCGCAGGCGCTGTGGTGGAATTCGAGGCCATGATTGTAGAACCCGCCCGTTTGCTTCCTGCCAGGTTGTGGCCAGAGGCGATCCATCCGCGTCTCCGCAGTCTAGCGGACCAGCGACGGGTGTCAATTCAGCGAAAATATCATTCGGCGCGGCTTCGTGAGACGCCGACAACCGGCGGATTTGTTCGTCTCATTGGATTCCGGCCATTCTCCGCAGCGCGACCTTCAAAAAGCCCTTCCGTTGTTCGCCGGAATCTTCGAGAAGCTTGCGGAGCATTTTGATTGCCGGCGCACTTTCCAGGCAGTTCCTTGCCATCGCCCCGAGATAGCCCATCTGGATCGTCGCAAGCGGCCTCGAACCGAAGGGAGTCGCTCGGTGCGGCCAGAGCCTCGACGAAAGTGGCGATTGCTTCGCCTCGCAACGCACCGAGACCGCCGGGAGCTTCGGATTCGATCCAACAAGCCGTTCCGCCGCGCTCGCCTTGCACGGAAAGTCAAAACCCGTCCGCGGAACGCCGTTCTTTGCGGTCCTGCGGCTACGCCAACAACGCATCGATTACATTGCCATGCACGTCGGTTAATCGGCGGTTTGCGCCGTTGTGGCGAACGGTGAGTCGTTTGTGGTCGATGCCCAATAGGTGCAACACCGTGGCATGGAAGTCGTAGGTGGTCGTTACGTCGCGCACGGCTTTCCACGACCATGGGTCGCTCTCGCCATAAGAGGTTCCGGCCCGCACGCCGGCGCCTGCCATCCAGCCGACAAACGTGCCGCCATTGTGGTCGCGGCCATCGCTTCCCTGCGAAAAAGGCATCCGGCCGAATTCGGTGTTCCAGAGCAGCAGCGTATCGTCCAACAAGCCGCGCTGCTTGAGATCGACCAGTAGCGCCGCGATCGGTTTGTCTGTCGAAGCGCACATCGGCGGCAGCTCTTTGAAAATGCTGCCGTGGTTGTCCCAATTGTTGACGGGTCCGCCGGGCCCGCTCCAAAGCTGCACGAATCGCACGCCGCGCTCGACGAGCCGCCGGGCCAGCAGACATCGGCGGCCGAAGTCGGAAGTCGTTGGCTCATCGAGCCCATACAGGGCATGCGTTTGGGCAGTCTCTTGCGTCAAATCGAACGCCGCAGGAGCGCTCAACTGCATCCTGGCCGCCAACTCGTACGACTGGATCCGTGCCTCCAGAACTCCATCGCCATCGTTGGCGGCAGCATGCTCGCGGTTGATTTTCGCCAACAGGGCCAATCCGTCGCGCTCCGCGGCGGGCGTGATGAAGCGAGCGCTCGGCGGGGCGAATAAATCGGGAATCGGCTCTTTCGTGGCGGATTGGATGACGGTTCCTTGATGCGTCACGGGGAGGAACCCGGAGCTGAAGTTTCCCTTGCCGTTGTACGGCAGGCCGCGCGGATCGGTAAGGACAACAAAAGCCGGCAGTTCGTCTGTCAAATTTCCGAGTGCATAGCTGATCCATGATCCCATGCAAGGAAAGCCGGGCAACAGAAAACCGGTATTCATCAGGTAGCTGCCCGGTCCATGCACGTTCGTGCGGCTCGACATTGCCATGAAAAACGCGAGATCGTCGACGCACTTCGCCAAATGCGGCAACTGATCGCTGATCCAGCGACCACATTGTCCATGCTGCTTGAGCGGGAACGGCGGCTTGAGCACATTGCCGGGTGTGCTCGTTGCCGCCTCGACATGCGCACCATCGCCAGGATCGAATGGCTTGCCGTGCCGCCGAACCAACTCGGGCTTATAGTCGAACAGATCGGCCTGGCTCGCTCCGCCGTTCATGAACAACTGGATGACTCGCCTCGCCTTGGCCGGAAAATGGAGTCCGCCATTCCACTCCGCTCGCGGAGTATCGGCCAAGGCGCCGGCCTGGCCGAACAGGCTCGCCAGCGCCACCGCGCCGAAACCACCCCCCAAATTGCGCAGGAAATCGCGACGAGTGCCGCCAATCCGAGAATCCCCAATCCGAGATCCATTACCGACGGGCGCGGGCGACATACGGCACCTTCAATTGACGAAAACGAATTCGTTGGCGTTTAACAACACTCGACAAAGGTTGGCCAAGCCATGTTGATCGGCATAAGCCGTAAAATCGGCGAGTTCTTCGGCTCGAGCCGGCCGGCCGAACACGAGTTGCACGGCCGCATCCACACGCGCACGGTTCGTCGACCCCATCGCTTGAAGTCGCGCCGCTAGAAACTCGCAATGCCGGGCAATGAATGCGTCGTTCCAAAGCGCCAGCGCCTGCTGCACCGTCACGCTATTGGTTCGCACCGCCGTGATTTCGTCGCCGGAGGGGCAATCGAGCGTTTCCATGAACGGGTCGGGCAACGTGCGAAACAGAAATCGATAGATGCTGCGGCGCCGTCCGGCATCGCTATTCCAATCGAATTTCGAATAGTCGACGACCGGAGTCACATGCACGCCCGGCCGCAGCTCGAACTGCCGGTCCGACGGGCCCCCCATGCGCAGATCGAGCCGGCCGGAGACCATCAATACCGCATCGCGCAAGCATTCCGCGTCAAGCCGCTGCCGATTCATTCGCCACAAAAACCGGCTATCGACGTCGGCCGCGATTGCCGCCGCGGCCCGCGCGCCGCCGATGTCGGCAATCCTCGACGACTGGCGGTAGGTTCTGCTGGTCACGATCAGCCGGTTCAACTGCTTGATCGATTGACCGTGGTCGCGAAATTGCACCGCCAGCCAATCCAGCAAGGCTGGGTTGGTCGGCAACGCTCCCATGCGGCCGAAATCGTTCGGTGTGTCGACCAGTCCGCGGCCGAAATGATATTGCCAGACACGGTTGACGATCGATCGCCATGTGAGCGGATTTCGCTTGTCGCTCAGCCAGTGGGCGAGCGCGGCGCGGCGTTCGCCTTCCTCATCGGCATGCGGAAGCTTAAATCGCGACTCGAGCCTGGTCACGCAGGAAAGCGCTCCCGGCACGGCCGCCCCTCGTGGCTGAAGAATATCTCCGCGATGCAACACCGCGACCGGCCGCGGGCCATGCGGCGCGACATGACCCCCGTCGGGCTCGAAATCGCTCGCGGCGGCGAATACGAACGAGGGTTTCGGAAGCGTGGCCAGACCGTGAAGCACGACGCTCCGTTGTTGAAAACGAGCGATGGTTACACGGTCGGAATCGGTTCGCTGCCCAATGGATTTTTTCAGGATCGCGGAAATCTCGCTTGGCAAAACTTCCAACCCGACCGGCGGCGCTGCGTCGGCCACCGACAATCGGGCTCGGCCGATCAAGTGTCCGCCGCCGTGCAATTGTTTCAACACGACCGTGAGCTTTGATCCGCTCGCGAGCGAGAGCTTTCGATCGAATTCAAACACGGCCAAATGCGAACGGCCGACCTGCGGATAGATGCCCCATGCCGTCGCATCCAGGCCATCGATCGCTCGCTCGATGCCCCAACCATCTTGATTGAAATCGGCGACTGCTCGTGAAATCGGCAACGGTCGGCCAACAGCGTCGCCGGCGAATACTTGAATTTCCGAGAGGTGCAAATTGCCGTTGTCTTGCCGCCCCGGTCCGTGATGCGGAAACCGATCGTCGGCCAACACCTCCAATCGGATTGCGGTCATCTCGGCCAAAGGGGCGATCGCGCTGATCGTATACGTGTCGCAATCCGGACGAGTGCCCGTCGATAGCACGGAATCGTCGGGCTCGACCGTGAGCGTTGATCCTTCAGCCGAGGCCACATGCAGCGGCTTCATCATGGTCCATTGGACGCGATGCGAACTGAGATCGCGTTCCCACTGGGCCGCTTGCGCTTGCAATGGCGGCGATAACAGCCACGCAACCGATTCCGGCTCGTCGCGATCCAAGAGCCTCTTCCGCTGCAATAACTCCCGCCGCTGGCAGCCGACCGCAGGATCGACGTCGTACGCCCGGGTGGCTTTGTCGACGCCGGCAAAATCGGCTTGCAGCGCATAGTAATCTTGCTGCGATATCGGATCGAACTTGTGGTCGTGGCAACGAGCGCATTGCACCGTTGCGCTTACGAAGTTGTTCATCACGTTCGACACCATGTCGTCGCGATCGATGTAGCGGGCAATCTTGCGGTCCAGCGTGTTTTCCTGGATGTCGCGCAGCGAGCTTTCGTCCCAGGGACCGGCTGCTAGAAACCCAAGCGCGACCGTGGCCTGCGGATCGTCGGGAAACAGCACGTCGCCGGCAACCTGTTCTTCGACGAATCGTCCGTAGGGCTTGTCGGCATTGAATGCTGCGATGAGATAATCGCGATAGGGCCACGCATATTCGCGAATCCGATCTTGATCGTGGCCGTGCGTTTCGGCGAAATGGGCGGCGTCCATCCAATGCCGCGCCCAGCGTTCGCCATATCGAGGTGAATCGAGCAGCCGATCTACGACGTGCTCATAGGCTTTCGGATCGTTGTCATTCACGAACGCCGCAACTTCTTCCGGCGTCGGCGGCAGACCGATCAAATCGAAATTCAAGCGGCGAATCAGCGTGCGCCGATCGGCCTCGGGAGCCTGAGGAAAGCCCTTTTCGCGGAGCGTTCGCTCGATGAACGCGTCGATGGGATTCGGCGACGGCGGCGTCAGGCTATCGGTCGGCACGGGCGGCTGCAACAACGTCTTCAGCGACCACCAGTCGAGCTTGTCGGTCACAGTGCCGGACGCTTCGTCGGGCCACACCGCTCCTTGCTCGATCCAGGCCCGCAACAAGCCAACGTCGGTCGCCGGTAGTCGCGGGCCCTTGGGCGGCATCGCAACATCGTCGTCCAAACCAGCTACGAACCGCAACAGCGGGCTATCGGTCGCTTTGCCGGGCAGGATATTCGGGGCATAGGCATCGCCCCGCGTCATCGCGATGCTGCGCACATCGAGCCGATAGCCGCTCTTTTGATTCTCGGGACCATGGCAGCGATAGCATTTCTGCTGGAATATCGGCCGAATATCGCGAATGAAATCGATCTTCCGATCCGCGGCGGCAGACGGCGAAGCCGGCGCCTTCGCAGCCTTGGATTTTGCCGGCGGCGCCGCGAAGGCCCAAAATTCGCCACTGACGGCGAGAATGGCTCCGATCAACAAATTGGCCAACCGTAGGCGGCTCATGGATGCGTCGATCGAAACACCGACCGAACATGCTGAACAGGCGGGAAACAGCGATGGTTAGACGATCGATTGTAGATTGCCGGCGAACCGATGGAAATGGTAATGGAATGCGATCCTGGCCATCGTGCTCGATATGATGCAGGGCGTCGCGGAATTGGGTTGGCCGGACCGAGCTGGTAGAATCCCGGCAACTCGCAGACAATTCGACGCCTGGGCGGATTTCGTGGAACGATCGAGCGATACGCCGATTCCGCCGCCACGGCCTTCACCGCCTGCATCTTTCCACTTGCCTTGTGT